>DATJXP010000358.1:0-10458 GCA_035500035.1 Candidatus Acidiferrum sp.
TGCAAAGTGCTCGGCTACACCGACGAGCCGCTGGCATCGATCGACTTCAACCACGACCCGCGTTCCGCCATCGTCGATCTGGAACAGACGCGCGTCAGCGGCGGCAACCTGGTCAAGGTGCTGGTGTGGTTCGACAACGAGTGGGGTTACGCCAATCGCATGCTCGATGTGGCGAAGTTGCTGGGCAAGCTGTAGGCGGCTTGCCCAGCCGAGCGTCAATGCGTCTTTTAATTAATGCACGTTTGATTAATGCACGTTCGAGACGAAGCCGATCCAGCGGCCGAGTGCAATCACGGCAATCCACAGCACGGTTGAAATAAAACCGGCCGTACGGGCGCCCGCGGAGGGAGCCCCGGTATCCCACTGCGCCACGTTGCGATACGTCACGAAGTGGAAATACGCCATGTTCAGCCCCAGCACCACCAGCACCACCATCTTCGCGATGAACGGCGGGTTGTGGATGTAGTTGGTGGCGTCCGACATGAACATCAGCCCGCCGGTGATGGCGGCGCCGACGAAGGCGATCCAGGTCATCGGCAGCAAGCGCTGCGAGATATAAGTGATGCGCAGATTCGGCAGGCCCATGCCCAGCAGGCGCGCGTCAACCGTCAGGATGCTGCCGATCACCACGGCCATGAACAGCACGTGCGTCGATTCGACGTAGGGAAACCAGCTTTCGCCAACCAGCACCGCCGGTGGCGTGTTCTTCAGCCATTCGAAAAAATTCTCTTGCATGAGATCAACCTGTCGTCAGTAGGATTCGGTGTAGGCAATGAGGCGGCCGGCGAAAATGATGGCTGCCCACAGCAGGGGTGCCACCACGGCGACGGTCAGCTGCGCGCCGGTCGGTTTTTCCACGCGGCCGGCGGAGGATGCCAGCCACAGCGTCAGCACGATGACCACGACCAGCATGCCCATCTTCCAGTAGAAGGCCGGGTTGGTGATGGTGCGGCCTGGCTCGGCGGTGATCAGCAGGGCACCGGTAACCAGCAGTACCACCACCAGCGTCCAGATGCGGCGCGCGCTGCGTGTGGCTATCAGTGCCAGCGGTTCGGAGCTGAGTCCATAGCCGGCAAACCGCAGCGACAGCAGCAGCCCGGTGGTGAATGTCAGTGCCAGACAAAGAATGTGTATCGACTGAATAGTCGGGATCATCCACGTGCTGAATTGGATGTGTTGGCTGAAATCGGTAGCGGCCAGCCAGTCGCCGAATTGATGAATGTTCATGTGCTGTTACTCCTGTTAAGCCCCGTGAGTATAGGAGAGGCGGCGCTGCGAAGTACAGGCAGGGCAAAACCACTTTATGTTCAAAATGTGAAAACGGGTCAGGAGGACTGCGTGATCGGATCGTTGTCCAAACAACGCACCGGCGCTGTCCTGCTGGTTCCGGCAGCCCACTTTGCGGTGGACTGGCCACCACAGTCTGTCTATTCTCCCCGCCACAACAATATAGGTATCAAGGGGAACTCGATCATGTCGCACACCAAACATTGGTTGGGACTTTCGCTGCTGTTGCCGTTCGCGCTGGCCGGCGCACAAGCCATGGGGCAAACCGCGGCACCCAAGGCGACTGCACCCAAGGCAGCCGCGGTCGATCAGGCCCGCTTGCTGAAAGGCACCAGCGACCCGCATCAGTGGCCGACCTACGGCGGCAGTTACAACGAGCAGCATTACAGTCCGCTCGCTGCGATCAACACCGGCAACGTCAAGGACCTCGGCCTGGCCTGGTTCGGCGACTACGACACCAACCAGACCCAGTACGGCACGCCGCTCTATGTCGATGGCGTGATCTACGTCTCCACTGCGCGCAACGTCGTGCACGCGTTCGACGCCCACGATGGCAAGCGGCTGTGGACCTACACGCCATTAATGGTTCCAAAACCCAACCTGGGCTTGACCAACAAGGGTCTCGCCGCGTGGAACGGCAAGATCTACATGGGCATGCTCGATGCCCATCTGGTGGCGATCGATGCCGCCACCGGCAAACAGGTATGGAATGTCGATACCGTGCCCGACAGTCTCGGCCTCGGCAAGATCGCCGATCAGTATTCGATCACCATTGCGCCGCGCGTGGCCAAGGGCCTGGTATTCATCGGCGGCTCCGGCGGCGAATATGGCGCGCGCGGCTGGATCGCCGCCTACAACGCCGAAACCGGTAAGGAAGTGTGGCGGTTCTGGACCGTGCCGGGCGATCCGGCCAAGCCGTACGAAGGCGACCATCTGAAAGTAGCGGCAAAAACCTGGCGCACCGACCGCAAATACTGGGAGCAGGGCGGCGGCGGCACCATCTGGGATGCCATCGTTTACGATCCGGTCACCGACCTGCTGTATTTCGGCACCGGCAACGGCACGCCGTGGAACCGCAAGATGCGCGACCCGGACGATGGCGACAACCTGTTTACCGCCTCCATCGTGGCCGTGAAACCGGAGACCGGCAAGTACGTGTGGCACTACCAGGAAACGCCGGGTGACTCGTGGGACTACGATGCCGTGAGCCCGATGATGACGGCCGATCTCAAGTTCAATGGCAAGCAACGCCATGTCATTTTGCAGCCGTCGAAGAACGGCTTCATGTACGTACTCGATGCCGCCAGCGGTCAGCTGATCAGCGGCGACGCCTTCACCGGCGTCACCTGGGCCGAGCCGGTGATCGATCTTAAAACCGGCCGGCCCAACGTGTTGCCGGGCGCGCGTTACGAAACCGCACCGTACAACATCGGCCCCGGCGCGCCGGGCGGTCACACGTGGCATCCGAACGCATTCAGTCCGAGAACCGGCCTGATCTACATTCCGACCTGGGAAAACTATTCGGTGATGACGCCGCAAAAGATGCCGGACAACGGCAAGCCACCGCTGGTCGCTGTCGGTGGTCGCCTCGATGCCGCGGCGCAGGCGGCACTGAAGCCGCACAACAAGCAGGCCAACGACGGTTGGCTGCAGGCGTGGGACCCCATCGCGCGCAAGGCAGTGTGGGAAACGCCGCGCGGCCCTCGCGCCACCAGCGGCGTGCTCGCCACCGCCGGCGACGTGGTGTTCATGGGCAACAGCAATGGCAACACACTTGCCGCGTACGACGCCAAAACCGGCACGCAGTTGTGGAGTTATGACGCGCAGTCGGCCGTGTATGCCGCGCCGATCACCTACGAACTCGACGGCGTGCAATACATCGCCGCCAGCGTCGGCGGTGCCAGCGCCAACGATTACTACGCGCCGAGCTACGGCCGCATGCTGGTGTTCAAAGTCGGCGGCAACGTGCAGTTGCCGGCCAAGGTGACGTACACCCCCGCACCGTTGAATCCGCCGCCGTCGACCGCAGCGGCCGACGTGATCGCGCATGGCAACGAGGTGTACAGCGCCAACTGCGCCGTGTGCCACGGCAATGGCGGCGTGCAGCAGCGCTCGAGCTTCCCCAACCTCACGCGTTCACCTCTCTTGTATTCGCAGGAAGGTTTCGATCAGGTCGTGCTGAAAGGTGTGCGCGCGCAGCGTGGCATGGCCAATTATTCCGACAAGCTGGCCGCAGCGGATGCAGTCGCCGTGCGCGAGTACATCATCTCCCGCGCCAACGAGCTGAAGAATGCGCCGCCGCCGTCACCGCTGGCGCCGCCGCAAGGTGCTGGTGGTGCAGGTGGTGGTGCAGGTGGTGGTGCAGCTGCTGGTGGCGCCCGCCAGGCGGCTCCGGCTACCGATATTCACGAGGATGCTGTGCGCAAGTAAGTTGGGCGCGACTACAGTCTCTGGCAGTTAAAAATCAGAGCCCCCGCAATTGCGGGGGCTTTATTTTTTGGCGTGTCGATACTCCTTCACGAATGCAGCGCCGCATACTCCTTCGGCGAAGGAATTCTGCTGGGTAGTACCTTATCCTTGGGTCGCACCGCCTGCCAACCCAGGCAGGCCAGCCAGATTGCGCGCGGCACTGGTTTTTCCCCGTCGCGGTAATAAATCAGCATGCGGCGCGAAATACCAAGCGCTGCCGCTGCCTGTTCCAGCGTAAGTTGATTCTCGTGCAGCCACTCCCATATGCGTTCATGGCCGATGTTGCCGGCCTGTTCGACAGCAAGATTGCGCAGGTTGTCGGCGGCTAGATCGATTTCTCCTGATTTCCATTCGACCGTGCTGCCGTCGGCACCGATTCTGGCGCGAGCGAATAGCGCGGCATCCTGCAACGCTTTCAGCGGTTTGGTCTTGGCGATCCAACCATTCAGATCGACGGTGAAAGTTTGGCCATCGGCGAAGGTGAGCGACAGGCAACAGCCTTTGAGCGCTTTGACCTTGGTGAGCCGGAAGTGGGATTTGCTCATCGCCAGTATTCCTCGAATTTGATCATCAGCAGCAGGCGGTTATCACTGGCCCACGTCAGCACTTGGGTGAGTTCTCTGTCAGGCACTTTGCCGCGGATGACCTGCAGCGTGTCAATCCTGACCAAGGCTTCGCGGCCGTCATTCATCACCACGTGGAAATGCGGCGGCAAATGATCCCGCAGATTGATCCGCACTACGCAGGCGGCAAAACGCTTGATGATGGGCATGATCAGAATAGTGCAATGGTTGCACTTTGGCAATATTGGAAGCTGAGAGAGGCGCGTTGAGCCTCGTTACCGCAGACTAGTAGAGAATCAGCAATCCCGCCAAAAAATCTGCCGGACGAACAAACTTTTCCTCATCCAATTTTCTCGGCGTTTTTGTTTGCTCTTTACCAAACCTGCTTACATTGCGCGCCGTTTGCCAACAAGAGGGGGGCGTGCATGCGCAAGTGGCATCTGGTGTTGCTGGCAGTGGGTTGTGTGTTGGGCTCGGTGCAAGCGGCGGAACCGTCACCGCGTAATGTGGTGCTCGTCACGCTCGACGGCATGCGCTGGCAGGAAGTGTTTCGCGGCATCGATGCCAGGCTGGCGGCCGACGACAAGTTCAATCGCATCGGTCCGCAGTTATCAGAAATGTTCGGTGCACAGTCGCCGGCGGAATCGGCACGCAAACTGTTTCCGTTTCTGCATGGCGTGATCGAAAAGCAGGGCGTGTTGCTCGGCAACCGCGATGCGCACTCTTGTGCGCACGTCACCAACGCCTGGTACTTCTCGTATCCTGGCTACAACGAAATCCTCACCGGCAAACCCGACGACAGCATAGACAGCAACGAAGCCAAGCCCAATCGTAACGTCACCTGGCTCGAATGGCTGCACAACAAGGTGCCGGCTTATCGCGGCAAAGTGGCAGCGTTCGGTTCGTGGAGCGCGTTTCCCGCCATCATCAACACTGAACGCAGCGGCGTGCCGGTAATCGTCGGCCCGCCGCCGCAGCCTAAAACCGCCGAAGAAAAACGGCTGGCGCAACTGGAAACCAATTTGGTGACGTTGTTCCCCAAGGTACGGCTCGACGGCTTCACGCAGCAATCGGCGCTGCAGGCGTTGCTGCAGCAGAAGCCGCGCGTCATGTTCGTCGCCTTCGACGAAACCGACGACTTCGCGCACGAAGGCCACTACGAGCAATACCTGTTGGCCGCGCATCGCGCCGACGATTACCTGCGCCAGTTGTGGAGCGCGCTTCAGCGCGATCCGTTCTATAAAAACAACACCGTGCTGTTCGTCACCACCGATCACGGGCGGGGCGAGCAGCCGGCAGAAACCTGGCAGCACCATGCCAGCAAAGCATCCCTGGCGGGTTACGAGAAATCGCTGGCACGTTATACCGACGGCATCGTGGGTTCTGATGCTGTGTGGATGGCCGCCATCGGTATCGGCGTGCCCGCCAGGGGACCAACTGCGACCGACGGCTGCGTCGGCAGCAACCAGATCGCGGCGACGCTGTTGACGCTGCTCGGCTTGCAGCCGAACGATTTCAGTACCGATATCGGTGCGCCGATAGCAGCGATGTTGCCGTAAGCGTCACTCGTCGCCGGTGCCGAAGCGCAGGCGCGAGCGTTCACGCGCCTTGGCCGCTTCGATTTCGCGATTGCGCGGTGCCGCCACCGTAATCAACGACGCCATCAGCACGCGCGCCGATTCGCTGATTTCCTCGACCGCATGATTGAACGCCACCTCGTTGATCTTCGACGGCGCCGTGAAGCCGCTCAGCTTGCGCACGAATTGCAGCGCCGCGTCGCGGATTTCCTGCTCAGTCGCCGGCGGCTCGAAGTTGAACAGGGTTTTGATGTTGCGGCACATTGGAGAGAGCTCCGAGTGGGACTTATGAATCAAGGCGCAGACAATTCATGAAGGATGTCGGCTACGTGGACTTCTCTGGTTGTTAACTCGCCGTCTTCTGTGGTACTCGCAAGCTTTTGCAGTTCATTCACAAGTTCAACGAGCTTTCCATTACGAGTTTCTGGCTTGGGAGACCAAGCTTTGCCGCATTGACCAAGTAATTTGAAATTGTAAGTAGTCCCGTCGAGGCCGCCAAATTGTGAAGCGCGATTTGAGCTTATGGATCTTTCCCATTCGGCTCGAAGACCATCATATATCGCTTGGTTTATTTGTACGGTTACTTTTTTTGGCAGGATTTCAATAGTAGAAAAATCCATCTGTTTCAGGTTTGATCCGGCTTTAACCCAACTAGCCCCCCATAATGATTTATTGAGGACGACATAGCTTAAAAAGATACTTTCTTTCTCTTTGGAAATACCGACGCCCCACTCTGGGGTGAATGATGGGATTACCATAACTCCAAACTCGTATTTGCCAGGCATTGCGCCTTGCGTCAATGAAGCAACTCGCTCTTCGTATTTGCGCGAAAAGTCATAAGTAGTACATGGCTCCAGGAATTGTTGAGCTTGAACTAAAACTCCTTGCAAGGAAGCGATAAATATCAAAGATTTCAGAATGCGCTGTATCATGAATAACGTCCTTGATTAAGAGATAAAGTTTTTCCAGTGCCTTAAAACTTCATTTGCGTGAACACGCACTTCGTTTCTTCTTTGCCCCAGAAGCTAGCCACTTACCTCAGTTGGTTCAACCAGTTTTTCTACAGCGCAAATATCATACAAAAAAACCGAGGCCGGTTTCCCGGCCTCGGCAAGCAGCGGAGAGGTGTTAGAACAAGGCTTTCAGCGAGAAGAACAATTGGCGCGGCGCGCCCGGCAGCAGCGTTTGGCCGGTGCCGGTTGGATCGCTGTTGCTGAAGCCGGCGCTGCCGACGGTGGCGATGTAGTCCTTGTTCAGCAGGTTTGTCACATCGAGCTGCGCGGTCAGCGCCTTGAAGCCGAACTGTTTGCCGAACTTGAATCCCAGCGTGGCGTTGACCATGCCGAACGCATCGACCTTGCCGTCGTTCAGGTAAGTGTAGAAACGCTCGCCGGTGTATTTGTAGCCGAGCTTGCCGAACACCTGGTCGGTGTCGAAGCCGAGTTCGGAGCTGAACATCCACTCCGGCGAATCGACTGCGAGCTTGCCCTTGACCGGCACCAGCGTGGCGCCATCCATGAAGTTGTCTTCGTAGGTGGAGCGGTTGTAGCTGGCGGAGTTGAACCAGGTCCAGCGATCGGTCACGCGCCAGTTGAGGCCGGATTCGACGCCGACGCTGGTGACGCGGCCGACGTTGGCCAACGCGCTGAAATTACCGATGATGGCCGAGCCTTGCTGGATCGCCAGCAGGCGGTCCTTGAAGTCAACGTGATAAACCGAAGCGACTGCCTGCACTTCATGCGTATTCCAACGCCAACCAAGTTCGACCGTGGTCGCGGTTTCCGGCTTGATGGTGTTCTTGATCGCATCGAAGCCGGCCTGGGTGGCGGAGAACGGCGACACGCCGGTGGCGGTGCCAACCAGTGCATGCACGTTGCGGGTGATGGCGCCGAACAGTTCGTCGCGGTCGCCCAGCGCGTACACGAAGCTGGCCTGCGGCAGGAATTTCTTGTCGGTCTTGATTTCGCCGGTCTTGTTGTCGCCGGTGATGGTCGAGGCGGTCACATCGACGTTGAGGCTCTTGAAGCCGTACTGCACGCGCATCTTGTCAGTGAGGTTCCAGGTGTCCTGCACGTGGAATTGCCAGGTTTCGGTGTTGAAGGCGTATTCCCATTGCGTGAAGAACGGATTGGTCTGAAACTCGGTAAAGTCGCGCGTCGGCACCGTTGACGACGGTTCGCCGTAAAAGCGTCGCGCCTGGTCGAAGTCGTTGTTCTCGTACCACAGGCCGAAATTGACGTGATGATCGCCGCTGGTCCACGTCAGCCCAGCGATGATGCCGTCGCGGTCGATGTTGTATTCGGTGGTGCGGATCGAGATCGGCGCACCGCCCGGCGTCGCCAGGTACGGCGTGCCCCACAGGCCCTGACCGTCGTTGGTGTGCTTGTACCAGGTGGCGTCGACTTGCCAGAACTCGTCGATCGGTGCCGAAAGTTTCAGGTAGCCGAGATCGTCCTTGCGCAGGCCCGAAGCATTCCAGTAGCCGTCGTCGAGCGAATTGACGCCGCCGCTGAACTGGCCCTGCGCGGCGGCGATGGCGCGCGCGTAGTCGGGATAGTAGTTGTCGAAGTCGCGGCCGAGGCGGCGGATCATGTCGAGCGACATGTCCTGGTAATCGATCTCGGCGCGGTCGGAGTGATCGTAGTAACCGCTGAGTTCGGCCTTGCCGATCTGCGTGACGAATTTGGCGTTGACATACTGCTGCTGCTGGTCGCCATTGCCTTTCCACTTGTCGGTGCTCTGGTCGCCGACGCTCAAGTAAGCGCGGAAAGTTTCGCCCAGCGTGCCGGTATCGAAGCGAATGAAGCCACGACGCGCGGCATCGCTGCCGACCGTGCCATTGGTGGCAACGCCGAAATTGGCATCCGGATCGCGCGAGGTGAACGCCAGCGTGCCGCCGAGATTGCTGGTGGACGCGGTGGCCAACGCGCCGGCACCTTGTGCCAGCGACACCATCCCCATGTTCTCGGTCATGATGGCGCGGCTGATGTGCAGGCCGTTGTGATTGCCGTACGACATGTCGCCGAGCGGCACGCCATCGAGGGTAAAGCCCATCTGGTTCTGGTTGAAGCCACGCACGACGATGCGGGCCGACCACTCATAGGCGCCGTACGGATCGGCAGCCTGAAAGTTGACGCCCGGCAGTTTTTCGATCGCGCGCAGCGGACTGGTGCCGGCGGGAAATTCGTCGAGCTGGGTGGCGGTGAGACTCTGCACCTGGCGGGTTTCGCCCTTGCCGAACACGGCGATTTCTTCGACTGCGCCCGGCGTGTCGTCGGCGAGTGCTGCAGTGCCGGCCAACATCAGCACCGAGCCCGCGACCATCGGCAACAGCGGTCGAAAAATGCCGGCCTGCACGAAACGGTTGAACACGAAAATGGACATTGAGTTTCTCCTGGAAGTGGGTGAAGGGAAGCTTCGCCAAGGTGGCGACTCGAGACTCGCTTCCACTACGCACCGTAAACAGTCGCGGTTAATCCGCCGTTAAGCCGGCAGGCCGCTGCAGTTAATTTTTCGGAAAAATTCGTGAAGAGAGGTGCACAAAAACGCGGAAATTAACCGGATTTTTAACCGCTCTTTCTGCACGCTTAACCTTGACGGCGGAATATGCGCAGCGTGAAAACAGTAATAGGTTCTTCCGCCTTGGTCGCGATGTTGCAGTACATACAATCGTTCGACACCAAAGCCTGCCTGTCCCTGGCTGGCCAGAGCCGCCCCATCTCTCTTGCCACGCTTGCCCGCCGCATCTCCGCCACTGCCGATGGCTGGCTCTATCTGATGCTGGTGCCGTTGGCGCTGTTGCTGAAGCCGCAAGCCGCGCGTCAGATCGTGTACACCTCGCTGATCGCCTTCACCGTCGAACGCCTGTGCTACCTGGTGCTGAAAAACACGATACGCCGGCAGCGGCCGCAACAAGCGCTGGCCGGTTTCACCGCGCGCATCAAGCCGAGCGATCGTTTCAGTTTGCCTTCCGGCCATACGTCGGCCGCCTTCCTGTTCGTCACGCTGCTGTGCACGCTGCTGACGCCGCTGTTCCTGCCGCTGTATTTGTGGTCGGCCATGGTCGGCGGTTCGCGCGTCGTGCTCGGTGTGCACTATCCCACCGACACGCTGATGGGCGCGTTGCTCGGTACTTCCGTTGCATTGAGTGTCATCTAACTAAATGAAAATCCTTTATGGCGTACAGGGCACGGGCAATGGCCACATCAGCCGCGCGTCCGCGATGTACAACGAACTGAACGCATTCCCCGATCTGCAAATCACCTGGCTGCTGAGCGGCCGCGAACGTGAGCGTGGTTGTGGAGCGATTCGCAATTTCGAGTGGCGGCCGGGCTTGACCTTCGCCACCGCCAATGGCCGCGTCGATTTGTGGCAGACGTTTCGCAAGAACAGCCTGGCCAAATTCTTCCACGACGTCTCGACGCTCGATCTCAGCGGCTACGATCTGCTGATCACCGATTACGAGCCAGTGCTGGCGCATGCGGCCCGCAAGCGCGGACTGCCGACAGTCGGCATCGGCCACCAATATGCATTCCGCTACGACATCCCGATGCGCGGCGCCA
>DATJXP010000359.1:0-5300 GCA_035500035.1 Candidatus Acidiferrum sp.
GCTCATGACGAAGGCGATGCAGCGTTGTTCGGCGGTGACGCCGTCGTCGTGGATGGTCGGCAGGCACTGGAACTGTTGATGATCGATCAACAGGCCGTCGCGCGGGCCGAGCGGGCCGAGGCCGACGTGCATGTATTCGAACACGCGGTCCTTGCCGAGGAACACGCCCTTGCCGCCGATTTCCAGCGTGCCGTCCTGCGCCCACAGGTCGGCGAGGTAGTGCCACTGGGCTTTATCGACGAAGTAGCCGTAGGCGTCCTGCACGATTTCGACGTCGGTCAAATCCTGCAACCGCGTGATACGGGTGCCGACGGCGTCGAGGTCTTGCTGGATCGCTTGCAGATCAGCTGCCGGTTGCGCACTGGCGTTGGTACAGGCAAGTGCGAGCAGGGTGCCGACAAACGGGAGAGTGAACTTGTTCATTCTTTTTCTCCTGGCAGCGGCGTGCCTGTCACCGGGTTGTTGTAGTGGAACGGCACGATGCGGGTTTTCGGATACGACTGGTAAACATCCGTCGGCGGTTGATCCGGCGGAAACTCCTTGTTGGGCGGATCCATCGGAATCGGCTTGGCCTGCCAGCCGGCGTCGTAGTCGCCCCAGAAGGTGACGTAGTAGTGGAACTTGCTGAACTTCCAGGTGCCGTTGTCGTTGACGTATTCGTTTTCGTAGATGCCGCCGCCCCATTTGCCGCTGCCGCCGCGCGACAGCAACACGTCGCTGCGCCAGCGCGCTTTGGCGGTGCGGTTGTCGTCGCTGATGTTGATGATCGGCTGCACCATCACGAAATTGTTGAGCTGGCCGAGTTCGAGTCCTTTCGGGCCCATCAGGCCCAGCGCTTTCTCGATATGAGCCGGTGAGATATAGACGCCGCTCTGGCCGAATTCATACGAGCCGTCCTTGCTGAACAGTTGCGACGCCTGCTGCCACTGACCCTTGTCGATGTAGTAGCCGTACATCGCCTGCAAGTTCTCGATCGCCCGCACGCTGCGCGTGCGCGACAGTTGCAGTTGCTTCTGGTCGGCCAGCGTTTCCAGTCTGCCGATCGCATCGGCGGCGCGTTTCGGCATCGCGGCCGGCGCATCGCTCATGATCGCCGTGTTCTTTTTGGCGTTGGCGTAGTGATACGGCGGCACGTACGGCAGCGGGAACATCGGATATTCCGCCGCTTTTTCGTCGGCGGGAAATTCCTGGCCGACCTTGGTCAGCGCCACCGGCGTCGGCTTCAGCGCGGCCCAGCCGCCCTGCGAATACGGCGAGACGAAGTTCTGGTAGTAACGGCGGGCCGAGATTTTCCACACGCCGTTGTCCTTGATGTAGTCGTCTTCCATGATGGCGTCGCCCCAGGAGATTTCCTTCTGGTAGTTGCCGAGCAGGCCCCACTCGCGCCAGCGCGCGTGCGCGGTCTTGCCGTCGTCGGCGATGGTGACCACCGGTTGCAACTGCATGCGCAGATTCAAACGGCCGAACGGCAGGCCGGCCACTTCCTTCATGCTGCCGCCGCCTTGGCGCGTCAGCAGTTCCTTGATGCGGGCCTTGCCCTTGTAGATGCCGTCGTTGCCCCACTGGAACGTGGCGTTGTCGGCAAACAGATCGGCGGCTTCGCCGAAGAAACCCTTGTCGGTGTAGTAACCAAAGGCGCGGCCGAGGCGCTGGATCTTCGTGATGTCCTCGACGTAGGTGGTTTCCTTCGCCATCGCCGCGACGTGCGCCTGCAACGCGGCGATGCGGGTGGCATCGTCAGCGGCGTGCAGCGTGGAAGCAGCCCCGGCCAGCAGCAGCGCCAGCGAGAGCGGTAACAGTTTGTGCGATCTTGTTGTCTGTCGTTTCGTCTGTTGCTTTGTCATGAGAGTTCCTTCGGGTGATTGTCGGGTGTCAGCGTTCGCCGATGTGCGAGCCGCCGGAAGCATGAACGTCGGTGTCGGTCGGATGGCCGCCGTAACGGATGGAAGAACCGCCGCTGGAGCGCGCCTTCAGTTTGCCGGTGACGGTGACGGCGAGCGAGGAGCCGCCGGTGGTGACCACTTCGGCATTCTGCACTTCGAACTTGATGCCGCGCACGGCGCTGCCGCCGGAAGCGCGGGCCGTCATCGACGTGGCGCTGCCATCGAGCACGACGGTGGCGCCGCCGCTCGTCACCACATCGACCGAATCGGCCTTGCCGTTGAACAGCAGGTTGGAACCGCCGCTGGCGGCGAGATCGAGCGCATGCGCGCTGAAGTCGTCGTCGAACTTGACATGCGAGCCGCCGGTGACGGCGACGCGCTCGAGCGACGGTGCCGTGACTTCGACCTTGTACTGGGTAAACCAGTTCATCACGTTGAACATCGAGAACCAGTGGCTGCCCTTGCTCAACACCAGCTTGTCGGCTTCGACCACGGTATTGGCCTCGCCGAGATCGGCCAGTTCGCCCATGTCGGAGCTGACGACGACGCGCTGGCTGCTGCCCTGGTGCACGACGACGTCGAAGCCGCCGCCGATGCCGATGGCGTGGAACGACGATACGTCGCGCACTTCGCCGCTGTCGTCCTGCTGCGAGCAGGCAACCAAGGTCGTCGATGCCAGCGCCAGCAACAACAGGCGCAGCGTCGTTTTCGGTTGTCCGGTATCGTTGTGATTGCGTTCCGTCATGACTTTGGTTGCCGCTGCGTCTATTGCCGCCTCGTGTGTTGCTGCGTTTGTTGCCTTATTTGGTGTCCGGTTTCTTCTCGCCCGGATGCGCGCGTTCGTAGCGCGAGGTTTCGATGTAGTTGCGCACCGCGGTGTTGCCTTCGTGGCAGGCGTATTCGTACATCTCGTAACTGTTGTCGAGCAACATCGGGTAGGCCACCTTGAAGCTTTTGGTAGCCAGCACTTCCGGATCGATTACCGTCATTTCGAAATCCATCGACTTGGCGCCGGTGCGGGTGAAACGCTCGACGATCTTCATGTTGTCGGTGGAAGGATACAGCTTGGCCGGCGGCGAACCGGGCACGCCACTGCTGGTCATGCCGGTGATCAGGCCGTGGCCGAAGTTGGTGGTCTCGACCACCAGCGTGTTGCCTTCCCAATGACCGCGCGATTCGCCCATCCACTGCTTGATGGCAGGCGCCAGCGGCGCTGTTGGCGTGGTGGGGATGACGCGGGCTTCGTGCGCCATTTCCAGCGAGATGATGACGTAGCCCGGTGCCTGGAAAATGCGGATGCCGTTGTTGTAGTTGCGCGGCTCCATCGACACCGGCATGCCGCGCGTGATGCAGCGGTCCCACGAACTGAAGTCTTCGACCTTGTCGAACACGGTCTGGTCGGTGCGATAGGAACCGTGCATCGCCTCCTGCAGTTTCTTGCCGTAGTCGGTCAGCGCCGGGAACTGACCGTTGGGCGGATCGACGATCAGCGAAGTCTGCCGCAGTTGCTGGCCGGCGGCGTCGGCGGCGGGGATGGCGCCGTCCTGGAAGCGACTGTCACGTGCCTTGGTGGCAGCCTGCGCCTTGGCGTATTCGTCGTCGCTCATCTGCGCGTGATCGCCGTATTGCGTCGGGCGCACCAGCGGCACGCTGATCAAATGATTGATGGGCCAACTGCCGCGGATGTCGGGTTCGCCCCAGGCGGTTTTCGGTGGCGTGTAGTCGGCGGCGTGTGCGACCTGCATCGCCATTGCGATTGCCAGGCCCGCGGCTGTCAGTGCCAGCGTTGGTTGGTTCATGGCGGCCCCCTCTGTTCTATTTGTGATACCAGACCATATTAGCCGCGTGCTAAGCTCGCCGCCACACCGATCCGGTCACGGACGCGAAGACGAGCTTACACTTACAGACGAGCTTACACTTACAGACGAGCTTACAAGGGGAGCACAATGTACAAGCGACTGGCAGGGCTGTTACTCGCTGCGCTGACGCTGATGACGACAGTGCAGTCCCAAGCCCAGCAGCCGGCCAAACTCGGCGGCCATCCCAACCTCAACGGCATCTGGCAAGCGCTCAACACGGCGTACTGGAACCTCGAAGCGCATTCGGCCGAAGCCATCGACAAGGCATGGGCCATGGGCGCCATCGCCGCCATTCCCGCCGGCCAGAGCGTAATAAAGGAAGGCACGATTCCGTATCTGCCCGACGCGCTCGCGCAACGCGACCAGAATCGCGCCGGCTGGCCGATGAACGATCCCGAAGCCAAGTGCTTCATGCTCGGCATTCCGCGCGCCACCTATCACGACATGCCGTTCCAGATTTTCCAGGGCGAGAAGGATGACTTGCTGATGGTGTATCCGTTCGCCGCCGCCAACCGCGTCATCCATATGAACGACGCCAGCGAGCCGCCGGTCGATACCTACATGGGCAAGTCGAGCGGCAAGTGGGAAGGCGATACGCTGGTGATAGTGACCGTCGGCCAGAACGACAAGACCTGGCTCGACCGCGCCGGCAACTTCCATAGCGAGAATCTGAAAGTCACCGAGCGCTTCAAGTTGAAGGACAAGGATCACATTGTGTATTCGGCCACGCTGGAAGACCCGACGGTGTATTCCAAACCGTGGACCCTCGAGATGACGCTGTATCGGCTGGTGGACGAACATGCGCAACTGCTCGAACACAAGTGCGTGCCGTTCGCCGACAAATTGCTGTATCACGATCTGATGGGACTGCCGAACCCGTAGTCCGTTTGCAACGCGACAGGAGGAAACCCATGCACAACAAATTGAAAGCGATGATGAGCGGTCTGTTGCTGACGCTGGCGCTGCCGGCGTTTGCGCATCATTCGTTCTATGCCGAGTTCGATTCCAACAAGAAAGTGGTGCTCGACGGCGTGGTCGAGAAGATGGAATGGTCGAACCCGCATTCGTGGGTGCATATCCGCGTCAAGAACGCCGACGGCAAGGAAGAAGTGTGGGCGGTCGAAGGCGGTTCGCCCGGCGTATTGCTGCGCCTCGGCTGGACCAAGCAGTCGCTGCCACCCGGCACCCACGTGATCGTGCACGGCTACCAGGCGAAGGACGGCTCGCTGCGCGCCAACTCGCAGAGCATCGAATTTCCGGACGGCCGCAAGTTGTCCACCGGTGGCAGCAAGGGCGATGCCAAACCGGAAGATGGCAAACCGCAGGATTGAACTCCGCTCGTAAATGGGGTCAGAGCCCATTTAATTTATAAAGATTTTGGCGCGGTGCGTTCTTAACAAAAGAAATGGGCTCTGACCCCATTTACGATTTACGCAGGAGGGGACATGACTCTGGGTCGAATTTCACTTCGCAATCTGCTGCTGGCGTCGGTGCTGCTGGCGTCGGTGCTGCTGGCGCCTTTTGCTGCGTTTGCCGCTGAACCGGCCGGCTGGAACGA
>DATJXP010000360.1:0-3185 GCA_035500035.1 Candidatus Acidiferrum sp.
CATTTGTGGCCGGCCGGCACGTTGGGCAGCCGGTGGGCGGCTTCGAAGGTGAATTCCTTGTAGATTTCCATGACCGGGGCCGTGAACACTGGAGGCGGCATGGTACAGCGTGCCGGTGTCTGTGCATATAATCCGGGCAAATCCCCGTTCCCGGCCCGATATGCAAAACCTGTGGGCACAACTGCAACGCCAGCTGGCCTTGTTCTGGAGTTCGATCTTCCGGGGCACGCGCGTGCCGTTCTATCTCGGCGTGCTGGCAACGGCATTGGTGGCCTGGATTCACGGCACCGACGATGCAACCGTCGTCCAATTGCGCACGCGTCTCGATCACGTGGTGTACGACCTGCGCTTCAATCTGAACCTGAGTCACACTTCCAGAAAAGCGGAAGGTGTCAACATCGTCATCGTCAACTACGACGAACGCAGTCTCAAGGTGGAGGGGCAGTGGCCGTGGTCGCGGTTCAAGATCGGCGACATGGTCAAGAAGCTGAGCGACGACGGCGCACTGGTGATCGGCTTCGACGTGTTCTTCCCCGAACCGGAACGCAACGCGCGCAACGAACTGGAACAACGCATCGCTGCCGGTGTCGATGCCAGTGGCGAGGGCAAGGCGCTGTTGCCGCAGTTGAAGTCCGCCCCCGACGTGCTGTTCGATGGCGACGCCTATTTCGCCGACAAGATGCAAAGTGGCGCCGAGGTGGTGTTGGGGCTCGAATTTCTCAAAGGCAAGAAAGAAGAGGAAAAAGTAAAGAAAGGCGTTTTGCCGCAGCCGGTGTTCAAGATAAAGGACGAAGACAACGATGCCATTCCGCTGCAGGAAGAGACGGGCTATACCGGCAACAACGAGGCGTTGCAGGCAGGAGCGGCCGGCGCCGGCTTCTTCAATACGCTGCCTGACGACGACGGCGTCATCCGCACCACGCCGCTGGTGCTCAAGTTCGACGACCACATCTATCCATCGCTGGCGCTGGAAATGGCACGTCGCTATTTGCTGGCGAAAAATTTCTCGCCGGCGTTCGACGAGGACAGCAGCGGTCGCACCTTCGTCGGTATCAACATCGAAAAGACTTTCGTGCCGACCGATTCCGACGGTTGGGTCAAGGTGCCGTACATCGGCCACAGGAATGCGTTCCGCTACATCTCGGCCACCGATGTCCTGCACGACACGCTGACCAAGGACGAACGCGACGAATTGCAAAACAGCCTGGTGCTGGTGGGCACCGATTCCACCGGACTGTACGACCTGCGCTCCACGCCGATGGATGCGGTGTATCCCGGCGTCGAAGTGCATGCCAACGTGCTCAATGCGATTTTCGGTTCGCACAAAACCATCACCATCGACAGCGGCAACGCCAAGGCCGCGGCAACGGCGGACAATGCGTTGCTCGGCGCGTTGAGCAAGGCCAGAAACAGCCCGTTCCCGACCCGGCCCGATTGGGAGTGGATGGTGATCATGACCGCCATCTTCGTCATCGGTTTCGGCCTGGCGCTGGTGTATCCGCATCTGGGCCCGGCCCTGCTCGCGATATCGAGCGTCGCCTTCGTGGTCGGCCTCACGGTGCTCAATTTCTATTTGTGGCGCGAATACAACCTCGACCTGTCGCTGGTGGAATTGTGGCTGGTGGTAGTGCTGCTCGCCGTCATCAACATGGCCTACGGCTTCATGAAGGAAGGCATGCACCGCAAGGTGATCAAGGGCATGTTCGACCAGTACGTGCCGCCGGCGCACATCGACGCCATGCTGAACGATCCCGACAAGTACAACTTCAGCGGCGAGAGCAAGGAGCTCAGTGTGCTGTTTTCCGACATCCGCAACTTCACCACCATTTCGGAAAAGCTGAAGGCCGCCGAGCTGAAGCAGATGCTCAACGAGTTCTTCACGCCGATCACCGGCATCATCTTCGACAACAACGGCACCATCGACAAATACGTCGGCGACATGGTGATGGCGTTCTGGGGCGCGCCGCTGGACGATGCGCGCCATCGCGAGCATGCCGTCAACGCCGCGCTCAACATGCTGAAGAAAGTGGAAGAGTTGAAACCGTTGTTCAAGGCGCAGGGTCTGCCCGAGGTCAACATCGGTGTCGGCATCAACTCCGGCATGATGAACGTCGGCGACATGGGCTCGACCTATCGCCGCGCCTACACGGTGATCGGTGATGCGGTGAACCTCGGCTCGCGCCTGGAAGGCATCACCAAGAGTTACGGCGTCAAACTGTTGATCGGCGAGCAGACCTACGACGGTCTTAAAGGGTTCCTGTGCCGGCAGATCGACAAGGTGCAGGTGAAGGGCAAGGACGAACCGATCCGCATCTACCAACCTCTGTGCAGGGAAAGTGAAGCCGGCGCCGAATTGAAAGCGCTGGTTGACGAGTATCACGCCGCATACCAACTGTACCTGGCCCAGCAGTGGGACCAGGCGGCGGCCGCGTTCGAACAGCTCAAACGCAAGGAACCCGACACCTATCTTTACGCGTTGTACCTCGAGCGCATCGCCAACCTGCGCGAGCAGGGACTGGCGCCGGATTGGGACGGCACGTACCGCTTTACCACCAAGTAAAACAAAGTGTTTTACCGCAGGTTCGGCGGCCAAACTTTTATTGACTCCCAAGGCCGGCTGGGTAAAATGCGCAGCCTCGGCGCTTGGGTGAATAGCTCAGCTGGTAGAGCGTCGCCCTTACAAGGCGAATGTCGGGGGTTCGATCCCCTCTTCACCCACCATTTCATGAATGGGCACGGTCACTATTTACGAGACTTTGGCGCAAATAGTGGCCGGTTGCTTCGAGCGCCGCAGGCGCTGTTCATGAAGGGGTCAGGTTGCTATTTGCGAGTAATTGGCGCTGTTAGGAACTGACTGCTTCGAGCGCCGCAGGCGCTGTTCATGAAGGGTCAGGTTGCTGTTTGCGAGTAATTGGCGCTGTCAGGGACTGACTGCTTCAATCGCGCGCTGTATGGTCAGGAATTGTCTTTCTTTGTTGGCCCGGTAGTTCAGCTGGTTAGAATGCCGCCCTGTCACGGCGGAGGTCAGGGGTTCAAGTCCCCTCCGGGTCGCCATCTTTCCTTGAATAGGCCGTAGGGCTACTTAGCATTCTGATGCGCGGATCGGGGTTTTGTTGCTTCGAGCGCTCAGGGCTGTGTGGCTTCGTTCGGTTTCGTTGCTCAGGGCTGTCTGCGTTTGTTTCGGT
>DATJXP010000361.1:0-9282 GCA_035500035.1 Candidatus Acidiferrum sp.
TTTGCCAGCGCGGCCTGACGTCTCAGTTCTTCAGCCGACGGACCAGTATTGGTCGGAGTCGGGCGAGAAGCCGCTGGCGGCGGGGTCGGAGTAGCAGCCGGTTTGTCGGTACCTTTTGTATCTTTCGTCTGGCAACCAACCAACATCACTGCCATCAGTGCCGCTGCACCAAGTTTCAAAACACCAATATTTTGCATAAAAACTCCTATGTTCACTAAGCCGGGGCGAATACCTGTTGCTATTTTCGTCAATTTCCTACGGTCTTACAAGGGTAAGCTCATTAAAAATTGAACTTTATGCGTAAGTTACGGTCGCACGTGTCCGCTCAATTCATGAAGGGCGACCACGCCGGTTCCCGCACATCGCCTTCCTTGACGGGCAACTCGTATTTTACCCGGCCATTGATGGAAACCGCATTGAGGATGTTGCGCTCGCCGACCTTCGACGAGTACATGATCATGTGGCCGTTCGGTGCCACTGTCGGCGACTCGTCCAGCGATGTATCGGTCAACACGCGCAGAGTCCCTTTTTCCAGGTTCATTACCGACACGTGGAAATCGTCTCCCACTTCGCCGCGATGAATCAGCACAATGTTCTTGCCGTCCGCCAGCATGGTGGCCTTCGCATTGAAGGTGCCGTCGAAGGTGACGCGCTCGGTCCACAGCGTGTCCAGGTTGACCTGGTAGATCTGCGGACGGAACTGACCGCTCTGCTCCGAGGTATAGATCAACGATTTTCCATCCGGCGTCCAGCTGGGCTCGGTATCGGCGGCAAAATGCGTGGTGATCTTGCGCAACTGCCGGGTACGCATGTCCATCACATAGACGTCGGGGTCGCCATCCTTCGACAGCACCATCGCCATCTTGCTGCCATCCGGCGACCACGACGGCGCGCTGTTGATGCCGGGAAAATCGGTAATCTGCTCGCGCGCGCCGGTACCGAGGTTCTGGACATAAATGCGAGAACGCGACGATTCGAAACTGACGTAGGCAATCTGCTTGCCATCCGGCGACCAGGTCGGCGACATAATCGGCTCGCGCGAGTCCAGCAACACTTGCGCGCGGGCACCGTCGGCATCGGCCAGGTTCAACTGGAACAACTGCAGGTTCGGCGCTTTATGCTGCGCCGTCACGTAAAGGATTTTGGTGCCAAATGCACCGCGTATGCCGGTGATCTTTTCGAACACGACGTCGCTGATCTGGTGGGCGATGTCGCGCAGTTGCGATTCGTTGCCGGTGATCACCTCGCCGACTATGCGCTTTTCGCCGACCACGTTGAACAATTCATACTGCACCTGGATCAGGTTGCTGTTGGGCGAACGGCTGATCTTGCCGACCAGCAGATAGTCGGCACCGAGGAAACGCCAATCGCGGTAGAAGACGTCCTTCTCCTGGTGCGGCTGGCTCAGCATGTTCTTTTCCGGGATCGTCTTGAACTCGCCGCTATTGCTCAAATCGCTGGAAACGATGGCGGGGATGTTTTCCGGCAGCGTGCCAAAGCCGGCCCACTCGAACGGCACGACGGCAATCGGCGTGGGATTGTCGACGCCGTTGGTAATCTGGATCGTCAGTTGCTGGGCCCACGCCTGTTGGGCCATCAAGAGCAGAGTGAACGCATAACGGAGCAACTTGTTCATCGTAGTAAATCCTCAGGCTGGAACAAGAGATTGAAATTGCGGAAATTGCGGTCAAAAACCGCCGCATTCTGCACACTAAGCTTCTGCAGATCCGGGAAGCGCTGGACTTTCTTTACCGCCTGCAGCACCGAATTGTCGAACATGACATCTCCACTGCCTTGCACAACCTGGGCAGTCACGATTTCGCCGGTAGGCACCACCGTCAACTGCACCACGGCCTGCATGCCGTTCTTGGCGCTGGGTGGACGGCTCCACTCCTCGCGCACCAGGTCCTTGATGTAGGCGATGTATTGCGCCACCAATTGCTGTTCTTCCGTCAAAGCCTGTTGCTGGGCTTGTAGCCGCCTGGCTTCGAGTTCGCGTTCAGCCTTGAGGCGGTCATCTTCTTCCTTCTTCAGCTTTTCCTTGTTCTTCTGCTGCTCGGCTTCGCGGGCGGCCGTTTGTTTTTTCTGGTCGTCTTCCAGCTTGCGCTTCTGCTGATCCTGCAACTGCTGCTGTTTCTGTTGTTGTAATTTCTTTTCGGCTTCCTGCTTGACCAGCAATTCCTGCTGCGCTTTTTCTTCATCCGCCTTGCGCTTCTGCTCCTCGGCCTGCTTGCGCTGCTCTTCCTGCTTGCGCTGTAGTTCGATCCGCTCGGCCTTGCGCTGGCGCTGCGGGTTGTCCTGGATCGTGGTGGCCTGGATCGCGGCCGGCTGGATGATGCGCAATTCGTGCTTGCTGTCGCGGCTCAACACGAAAATGAAGAGCAGTAACGCAACATGCAGCACCACCGATATCGCTATCGCCGGCGGATAACCTTCGCGTTTGAGCAGCCAGTGCATCATCGTCAGGGTCGAATGTTCTCAAATCATGGCTGAACGCTTGCCCAACAGGCACAGCATCATTTCTTGCCGCCGGTCGGCTGGGTGATCAACTGCACCCCATTGGCTCCGGCCGCTTGCAAAGTGCCGAGCAGGTTCATCACGACGCTGTAGCTGATGCTGCCGTCGGCCTCGATAAACACCGGCACGCCCGGATTCTGGTTCACGATCTTGCCCACCTTGTCGCCGATTTCCTCCAGCGGCACCGCCGGCGGGTTGTCCTGGGTTTCCTTGCCGAGACTGATGTAGTACTTGCCGCCCTTGTCGATCGAAACCACCAAGGTCGGCTTGTCGTTCTTGTCCACCGCCTTGGTATCCACCTTGGGCAGATCGACCTTGACGCCCTGCGTGATCAACGGCGTGGTGATCATGAACACGATCAACAGCACCAGCATGACGTCGATCATCGGCACCACGTTGATTTCCGCCAGCGGCTTGCGGCGTTGTCGGCGATTGACTTCCATCAGGCATTACCCTGTTGGGTTGTTTGCACCCGTTTGCTGTAGGCCTGCCGGTGCAGGATGCTGGTGAACTCGTCGAGGAACGTATAGTAGTTGTGCAATACCGAATCGACCTGGCTGGCGTAACGGTTGTAGAACAGCACGGCCGGGATGGCGGCGAACAAACCCATCGCGGTGGCGATCAGCGCTTCGGCAATCGGTTGTGCCACGATGCCGATGCTGGGCTGGCTGATGTTGGCCAAGCCAATGAACGCATGCATGATGCCCCACACGGTGCCAAACAGGCCGATGTACGGCGATACTGACGCCACCGTCGCCAGCAGCGACAAGTGTTTTTCAAGAGCCTTCTCTTCGCGCGCCAATGCCACTCGCATTGCGCGCTGGGCGCCTTCCATCACCGCATCCGACTCGATGCCCGGCTGTTGGCGCAAGCGGGTGAATTCCTTGAAGCCGGCGCGGAACAGATTCTCCATGCCGATGGCGGCTGCCTTCTTGTTGCTGCCTTCGCGGAATAACTGGCTCAGATCCATGCCGGACCAGAAGCGTTTTTCGAAACCGTTCACTTCTTCTTCGGCATCCTTCAGCACCAGCCATTTCTGCACCACCACCACCCACGACAGCACCGACAGCGACAGCAACCCGGCCATGACCAACTGCACCACCGTGGTGGCATTGATGATCAGGCCCCAGATACTCATTGTTGATTCGTTCATGCGTTCCTCATGCGGATTTCGGTTGCTGACAAATGCCTTGCATCACCCAAGAGCCTTGGCTGTTCATTCGCGCTCGAACATGTCGGGTGAATTGCCCGAGGCTTCCACTTTGACGGCCGGCTGTTTCGGCACCGGCAACCCAAAATGGCGATAGGCAAACTGGGTGGCTATTCTCCCTCGCGGGGTACGTTGAATAAAGCCCTGCTGGATCAGGTACGGTTCCAGCACATCCTCGATGGTGCCCCGCTCTTCGCTCAGCGCAGCGGCCAGACTGTCGGCACCCACGGGGCCGCCGTCGAAGCGTTCGATGATGGTCATCAGCAAGCGGCGGTCGAGGTGATCGAAACCATGTTTGTCGACGCTCAGCATGTCAAGCGCCTGCATCGCCATCGCCAACGAAATCACACCATCGCCCTTCACTTCCGAGAAGTCGCGCACACGCCGCAATAGACGATTGGCGATACGCGGCGTACCGCGCGAACGGCGGGCTATCTCTTCCGCGCCGGCACTCTCGCAAGGTGAATTGAGGATCGCGGCGGCACGCACGACGATGCGGGTCAATTGCTCGACGGTATAGAACTCGAGCCGTTGCACGATGCCGAAGCGGTCGCGCAGCGGCGACGTCAGCAGCCCTGCGCGGGTGGTGGCACCGACCAGCGTGAACGGCGGCAGGTCGAGTTTGAGCGACCGCGCCGACGGGCCTTCGCCGATCATGATGTCCAGTTGGTAGTCCTCCATTGCCGGATAGAGGATTTCTTCGATGGCCGGATTGAGGCGATGGATCTCGTCGATGAACAGCACGTCGCCGCTTTCGAGGTTGGTCAGCATCGCCGCCAGGTCGCCGGCCTTCTCCAGCACCGGTCCCGACGTGGCCTTCAGCTTGACGCCCATTTCATTGGCGATGATGTTCGACAGCGTGGTCTTGCCGAGCCCGGGCGGACCGAAGATCAGCGTGTGGTCGAGCGCTTCGCCGCGCTTGCGGGCGGCGCCGATGAAGATTTCCATCTGGGCTTTGACGGCGTCCTGGCCGATGTAGTCGGCCAACCGGGCCGGACGGATCGCGCGATCCTGCTGATCTTCCGGGCCGAGACTGCCTGCCGAAATCAACCGGTCCTCATCGCGCATGGATTTGTCTGCTTCTCTTGCCATCACTCAGGTCTCAAGCGGCACGGCCAAGATTCTGCAGCGACAGCCGGATCAATGCCGAGGTATCGACCGCCTTGCCGTCGCCTTCCAGCGCCGAAGCCGCCTGCGCCACGGCGCGCGCCGCTTCCTGCGGTTTGTAACCCAGCGACACCAGTGCCGATTCCGCTTCCTGCCAACTGTCCGCCGACTTGGGCACCTGTTTGAGGGCCGGGGCCGGCGTTACCGTGCCGTACTGCAACTGCCACTCCTGCATCTTGTCGCGCAACTCCAGCACCAGGCGTTCTGCCGTCTTGCGCCCAACCCCCGGCAATTTGACCAGCGCCGCGACATCGCCGTTGATCACGGCCGCTACCAGCTTCGGCGCTTCCATGCCGGAAAGTATTGCCAACCCCAGTTTGGGACCGATGCCATTGGCCTTGATAAGGAGGCGGAAAAGATTGCGTTCGGCCAGTTCGAGAAACCCGAACAGCAACTGCGCGTCTTCGCGCACGATGAAATGGGTATGAAGGGTGATTTCCTGACCTGATTCCGGCAGTTGGTACAAAGTCGGCGCCGACACTTCCACTTCGTAGGCGATACCGCCCACATCCACCAGTATCACCGCCTCGTCCCTGGCGAGCAGTCTGCCTTGCAATCTGGCTATCATGCCAACTCGATCATGCCGTCTTGAAACCCGGGTTCCGCCGCTGACGCGGCGGCTGGTTATTTGCCTATTTGCGAGTAGTCTCGGGAAGCGCCAGCAAACGCCCGCGCCTGCCGCTGCGCACACCGGCCAGCCGGATCAGCGTACGCTGGGTGTGAGCATGACACACTGCCACAGAAAGTGCATCTGCCGCGTCTTCTTTTGGCAGCGCCGACAGCTTCAGCAAACTCGTGATCATGTGCTGCATCTGCGCCTTGTCGGCGACGCCGGTACCGACCAGCGCCAGCTTGACCTTGCGGGCGGCATATTCATGCACCGGCAATTTCTGGTTGGTACACGCCACTAACGCAGCTCCTCTCGCCTGCCCCAGCTTCAGCGCCGACGCCATGCTCTTGCCGACAAACACTTCTTCCATCGCGGCGACGTGAGGATGGTACTCGGCGATGATGTCGGACAAATTGGCAAAGATGGCCTGCAGCCGCTCGGCGAATGGCAGCATTTCCACCCGGATCACGCCGCTCGCCACATATTGCAGGTTGTTGCCCTCGGCAGCGACCAGGCCGTAACCGCATTTGCGGGAGCCGGGGTCGATGCCGAGGATCAGCGTCATCAGGACTGCTTCTGCTCGGGAGTGGTTTCCCGCAGCCGGATGTGCAATTCGCGCAACTGCGCCGACGGCACCGTGCCAGGGGCTTCGGTAAGCAGATCACTGGCCGATTGGGTTTTCGGAAACGCGATGACGTCGCGGATCGACTGCGAGCCGGTCATGATCATCACGATGCGATCGAGACCGAACGCAAGCCCGCCGTGCGGCGGTGCGCCGTACTTGAACGCACTCAACATGTGGCCGAACTTCTCCTGGATTTCCTCCGGCCCGATGCCAAGCAGGCGGAACACCGTGGCCTGCATGTCGGCCTTGTTGATACGGATCGAACCGCCACCCAGTTCGGTGCCGTTCAGCACCAGGTCGTAAGCGCGCGACAACGCGCCCAACGGGTTGGCTTCCAGTTCCTCCGGCGTGCACGACGGTGCGGTGAACGGATGATGCACCGAGGTCACATTGCCCTCCTTGTCTTCCTCGAACATCGGGAAGTCCACCACCCACAGCGGTGCCCACTCACAGGTATACATTTTCAAGTCATGGCCGACCCGCAGGCGCAACGCACCGATGGCGTCATTGACCACCTTGGCCTTGTCGGCGCCGAAGAACAGGATGTCGCCGGTTTTGGCATCGACGCGTTGTAGCACGGCCTTGACCACCGCTTCCGGCATGAACTTGATGATCGGCGACTGCAAACCGTCAAGGCCGGCGTTCAAATCGTTGATCTTGATCCAGGCCAGCCCCTTGGCGCCGTACTGCGCGACGAAGTCGGTGTACGAATCGACCTGTTTGCGCGACAGCTTCTCGCCGCCACCCGGTACCTTCAGCACTACGACGCGGCTCTTGGCATCGTTGGCCGGACCGTTGAATACCTTGAATTCAACGTTTTTCATCAGGTCGGCGATGTCCACCATCTCCATCGGGATGCGCAGGTCGGGCCGGTCGATGCCGAAGCGACGCATCGCTTCGTGGTAGGTCATGCGCGGCAACGCAGGCAGTGCCACGTCGATGTGTTTCTGGAAAATGTGACGGATCATTTCTTCCATGACCTGCATGATGTCGTGCTCGGTCATGAACGAAGTTTCGATATCGATCTGCGTAAATTCCGGTTGACGATCCGCGCGCAAGTCCTCGTCACGGAAGCACTTCGCGATCTGGTAGTAGCGATCGAAGCCGGCCACCATCAACAACTGCTTGTACTGCTGCGGCGACTGCGGCAATGCGAAGAAGTGCCCCGGATGAGTGCGGCTGGGCACCAAATAGTCGCGGGCTCCTTCGGGCGTGGCACGGCCGAGAATCGGCGTTTCGATGTCGAGGAAACCATGCTCGTCGAGAAAGTTGCGTACCGAACTCGTCACGCGCGAGCGCATCTGCAAGCGGCGCTGCATCTCCGGCCGGCGCAGGTCGAGGTAACGATGACGCAAGCGCACGTCTTCACTGACGTTCGAGTGTTCATCGAGCTGGAACGGCGGCGTCTCGGCCGGGTTCAACACTTCCAGCTCCTGGCACAGCACTTCGATCTTGCCGGAAGGCATGTCTGCATTCTCGGTACCGGCCGGGCGTGCGCGCACCAGCCCCTGCAGCCGTATCACGTATTCGCTGCGCACCTGCTCGGCACGGGCGAAGCTTTCTTTCGTATCCGGATCCACCACGATCTGTGCGACGCCTTCGCGATCGCGCACATCGAGGAAGATGACCCCGCCGTGGTCGCGCCGGCGATGCACCCAACCACAGAGCGTGATGGTTTGACCGATGTGCGCAGCCTGCAAATGGCCGCAATAATGAGTACGCATAACGTTTTCCGAACCTTTTCCGAACTTGCGATGTTGTTAAGAAATTCCCGCTAACTGCTTTTCGTGACAGCGTTTTCGCCGCTCACTTCACAAAATACTTCAATTTGCTGCGGCTGCCGTGCCGCCGCTGTCCTTCGCTGCAGGCTTGTCGCCGCTTGCAGGTTTGGTTTCGCTGCCTGCGTCGCTCTTGCCGTCGCGCTTGCCGACGTTGGCATCAGACGCGTTGCCACTTTCCGATGCAGCAAGGCCGTTCTTTTTCTTGCCGGTCTTGAAATCCGATTCGTACCAACCGCCACCTTTCAGACGGAAGCTGCTGGCAGAGACCAGTTTTACCAGCGTTTCGCGCCCGCACTCGGGGCACTCGCGCAGCGGCGGCTCGCTGATCTTCTGCAATTTTTCCAATTCGGCCCCGCAGGCCTCGCAACGATATTCGTAAATCGGCATGCTTGACTCCTGATCTCGTTCAACCTTTGGCTTGTCGCATTGCTACAAACACCATCAACCACCATCAACCACCATCAACCACCACCAAACACTACCAACCAACCGCAATCACTACTGCGACCAAGACAGCCAACGCGTCGTCACCTCGAAAAAAGCGCGGCATTGTAACTTATCTTCACGTCCATACGCAGCATCGACTACTGCCGGGAGACTGTGATTATCGGGTCGTGCCTCGCTTTCGCGCGCGCGTTTTCGCGAGCGCGCGTCAGTGTGAAGCACTGCGAAAAAC
The DNA here is from genome assembly GCA_035500035.1 of Candidatus Acidiferrum sp. Classification (GTDB taxonomy): domain Bacteria; phylum Pseudomonadota; class Gammaproteobacteria; order Pseudomonadales; family Pseudohongiellaceae; genus CAILUG01. The sequence continues at coordinate 8,587 of DATJXP010000361.1, forward strand.
TTTCCACAAAATCCTTGCTCCCTATTTTTTATTCCGTTATAAATAAGCTCACTCATCAGATCAGCATGTACAGGAAATCGAGTATCACCCTGTAAATCTGGGAGTGCGAGGCAACAAGTCCTCTGCCGCAACGTCGCATGGAGGAGTAAGGAAGCAGCATGTGACAAGCGCAGCAGACACGGATCGTCAAAGAGGCACCGAGGTTTACCGAGGAAAAGTTGCAACGCAAAAACCAGGCTGAGGCTGAACGGGAATTCCAGTTTGCTTGTCAAACTGAAACATCAGACAGTCTTCTTGTTTAAACGATGGTTTGAACGATGGTTTGAACGATGGTTTGAAGAAGAGAAGCCAGTCTGATCAAAATCGGCAACACACAACCAACAACCCATCAAACAAGAGAACCAAATATGGCTGGCAAAAAATCTTCCGCTAAGAAAGCAGCACCGATCGGCGAGAAATACACCAAGACCGCAATCCTCACCGCGATCGCCGAAGACGCAGGCATCTCCAAGAAGCAAGTGAATGCTGTTCTCGATGGCCTGACCGATCTGATCGAGCGTCACCTGAAAAAACGCGGCGCAGGTGAATTCACGCTGCCCGGCCTGCTGAAAATCAAAGCCGTGAAGCGTCCGGCCCGTCCGGCCCGCAAAGGTGTCCCCAACCCGTTCAAACCGGGAGAATTGATGGACATCCCGA
>DATJXP010000362.1:0-2241 GCA_035500035.1 Candidatus Acidiferrum sp.
CCAGTCCGGGCCGGGATTGCCGACGCCCCAGTACATCAGATTCAGCTGCGGATCGTACGAGCCGGTGCTCCAGATCGAACCACCGCCGTGTTTCCACGCCTCTTGCGCCGGATCCTGCCAGCTGTCAAAGCCGGGCTCGCCCGGGGCCGGTACCGTGTTGAACTTCCACACTTGCTTGCCGGTATCGACATCGTAGGCGGCGATGAAGCCGCGAATGCCGAACTCGCCTCCGGCTGGGCCGAGGATCACTTTGTTACCAACGATCAGCGGTGCCACCATGACCGAGTAACCGAGCTTGGGATCGCCCAGCGTGATGTTCCACTTGATCTGGCCGCTGATGGCGTCGATCGCCAGCAGATGGCCGTCGATGGCGCCCATGAACAGCGTGTTGCCGTGCATCGCCAGTCCGCGATTGACGCGGCCGCAGCACACGCGTGCATCATTGTCAGGCGTGTAAGCCAGCGTCCAGAACACGCGGCCGGTGACGGGATCGAGCGCAATCACGTCGTTGGGCGGACTCACCGTGTACATGACGCCGTCGGCGACGATGGGCGATGCTTCGAATTTTTCCGAGGCGCCGGCACGCGAACGCACTTGCCAGATCCATTGCAATTTGAGTTTGCCGACGTTGGACGGCGTGATCTGCGTCAGCAACGAATGGCGGTTGCCGTTGTAGCTGCCCTGGTACAACAGCCAGCTCGACGGATCCGCGGCAGTGTTCAACAGGCGTTCATTGGTCACTTGCGCGACGACGGACTTGCCGCCGAACAACGCGGCAGCGAACAGGACGAGAGCGAATTTTTTCATGGAGCTTTGACCTCGGCGGATTTCAGCGACACCAGATAGGCGACCAGGTCGCTCACCTGCGCGGGCGACAGCACGTCCTGCACCGACGGCATCGGCGTCGGCGCGATCGCCCACGACTGCAGATCGCTCTTCATCAACGACACCAGTTTTTCCTGTTCGTTCATCAACTGGATCGAATGCGTGTCCTGGTTCATCAGCTTGCCGGTGATGGTGACGCCTTTTTTCGTCACCACCTGCATGAAGCGGTTGCCTTCGCGCACTTCCTTACGCGGATCGAGCAGCGAAGTTTCCAGCGAGGCCGGCGTGCGCTGCGAACCGATGCCGGCCAGATCGGGCGACAGCCGCGAGCCGCCGCCATTGACGCCATGACACTTGCTGCAACCGCCCTTGCCGAAGAACAGTTGCTCGCCCTGCTTCGCATTGCCGATCTTGACTTCGCGCTTGTCGGCTTCGGTCAGCGCGCCACTGGTCTGCATGTTGCGCAGGAACGCCACCAGTGCGCGCAGATCGCCGTAGCCGAGTTGTGGTCGCGGCACCATCAGCGTATTGGGAATGCCGGCGCGGATCAGCGCGATCAGATCTTCGTCGCTGCTGGCGTGGCGAAATTTGCCTTTGCCGAGATTGGCGCCTTCGACCGAGTCACCGTTGTTGCCGTGGCAGCCGAGGCAATTCGCTTGATAAAGCCCGCGGCCGGTTTCGATGTCGCTGGGTGCGTAGCTGTGTTCTTGAGCCTGAACAGAACTGACAAGTACTGCGGCGGCGAACAGAAAGCTTATTCTAATTTTCATGCACTTCCCCCTTGATGAACACAAGCAAATGCTGGAGGCGCCTGGCTCTACAAGCTGTTTGAAACTGTCTGAGGCATGGATGCCGAAGATCAAGCCCCCAGGGATGGGTTTACGGCGTGTTTCAAACGGCTTGTAGAGCCAGGCGCTTGCACAAAGCTCGCTTATTCAATTCCATTCGCATGCAAAAACGCATTGATCGTTTCGTAAATCTTCTTGCGCTCGTCCGCCTTGAAACGGCCGTGGCCGCCACCGGGGATGGTGAGGTGCTGGTGTTTGACGTTGGTCTTGTCGAGCGCCTTGTCGAGCGCGACGCCTTGCGCGTACGGCACGACCGGATCGGCATCGCCCTGGATGGTGAGGATGGGCGGCAGGCCATTGCGGACGTAGTTGATCGGCGACAGTTTCTTCGCCAGTGCGATGGCATCCGGCAGCGGCATCGAACCGAACCAGCTCAGCGCACCGTTGGATTTGTGCGGACCGTCGATCACGTCAGGTACGTCGGTGACGCCGAACCAGTTGATCACCGCCGCCACTTTCGGCGTGGTGCCGGCCGGGCAGCCTTTGTCCCAGCCTTGATCGGCCATCATGCCGAGCATCAGCGCCAGATGGCCGCCGGAACTCTGGCCGGTGGCAACGATCTTGTTGA
>DATJXP010000363.1:0-9554 GCA_035500035.1 Candidatus Acidiferrum sp.
GGTTTCGGCCGCATCGGCCGTGCGGTGTTCCGCATCCTCGATCAGCGCGGCGGCATCGAAGTCGTCGCCATCAACGACCTGGTAGATCCGGCCGCATTGCGTTACCTGCTCAGCTACGACACGGTGATGGGTGGTTTCGGCCGCGCGCTGACGCTGGAAGACAACTATCTGGTTACCGCCAACAACCGTACCCGGTTGCTGGCGGAGAAAAATCCGCCGTCGTTGCCGTGGAAGGAGCTCGGCATCGACGTGGTGGTGGAATCGACCGGCGTGTTCCGCAAGAAGGCGCAACTCGAACAGCATCTTGCCGCCGGCGCCGGCAAGGTAGTGTTGTGCGTGCCGTCGGCCGATGCCATCGACTACACCGTCGTGCTCGGCGTCAATCACGACGGCTTGAAGCCGGAGCACAAGATCATCTCCAACGCGTCGTGCACCACCAACTGCCTGGCGCCAATGGCGAAGGTGCTGAACGAAACCTTCGGCATCGTCGAAGGCATGATCAACACCGTGCATGCCTACACCAACGACCAGCGCCTCGCCGACGTGCCGCACTCCGACTGGCGTCGCAGCCGCGCCGCCGCCGAGAACATAATTCCGACTTCAACCGGCGCCGCCAAAGCAGTCGGCGAAGTGCTGCCGACCTTGAAGGGCAAACTGCACGGCATCGCCTGTCGTGTGCCAGTGCCGGATGGCTCGGTGGTGGATTTGTTCGCGCGACTGGCGAAAAAGGTGACGGTCGATGACATCCACGCCGCCGTCAAAGCCGCGGCCGCCAGCGCGACGATGAAGGGCATCCTGCAATTCGGCGACACGCCGCTGGTATCGACCGACATCATCGGCAACTCGCACTCGTCGATCTACGACGCCGCCTTCACGCAAGTGAACAACGGCAACTTCATCCGCGTGCTGAACTGGTACGACAACGAGTGGGGTTATTCGAGCCGGGTGTGCGACTTGCTAGAGCTATTACGGCAAATCTAATTGAGGAATTCGGGTAAATGGTTTTTTCAAGTAAAAGTCTTTGTTGCCCAGGCTTTCTCACTCCGTCGACCGTACGCGTGCTGTCGCACGCACTGCAAGATTCTCTGCTTGGAAACGATTTAGAACTATTTGGGCCATTTCGTCATAAACCATTACAGTTTTTTTGGGGTCAGCAATTGTAATAATCAATGCAAATGGCTGTGGTTTTAAGGCTTCAATATCGCCGACTCCATGGCGCGTGAGTAGTTGTAGCTTTAATCGCCAGCGGTTACCGCGCTCACCTTTCTCATCATTGAGTTTGCCATGGTATGTGCGAACTGGAGCCCATTTGCGTAATGATTGAATTTGGTGAGACTCCCAAAGTGAGCCTGGGTTTTTATGCTCTGGCGGAACCAGTCCAGCAAATTTTTGAGAGACTTCGCCTGTTGATCTGGATACTACGTCCTGATAAACGCCGAAGTGTGCATCAATATGTGTTTCGCAATATTCGGACCCCCAGCGAGGGCCACGAGCTGGCGCGAATGCAATTGTCATCCAAATTTCGCCAAAATAGCGACCATCTTTTTTGAGAGATGGTGGGTATGGGAAATCGTCCCACTCCAAAAAATAGCGCGGACGTAGTGCATCCTCAAAAACCAGAGTCGAGGAGTAAGGTGTGCATTGAATGCAGTAAGGTGTCGTCGCCGGGAGTCCAAAGCCAAAGAAATTTTCTTCGCCATCTGGAACTCGCTCTCCATTTCTAGGGTCGCGCGCATGATGAGTAAGGAGAGCTCGTGCGAGCACTGGTGAAGGAGTGGGAGTGATCTGATCGTATATGTGAGCTAAGTTTCGGGAGACTAGTGGCGCCGCAAAGCTTGTGCCTATGTTCTCAGCTGAGCCAGAGCCAATTATTGAACGGACCCCGGTGATGTGAGATCCATCTATTGCGCAGGCCCCGCCGTAATGAACAAGGTCAGGCTTGATAATGTGGTTTGGTCCAGCGCCATGTCGTGAAAAGGCGGATGGATGATTTTCATTAGGACCACTCTTTTTATAATCGACGTGAGATATGGATCCTACTGTAATGCCCAGTACGCTATCGGCAGGTGCGGTTATGCGCCCTGCACCAATTTCTCCATGTTCTCTTGGATACCCAAGCAAAGGCACAGTAGTGTAATTCCCGGCGCTAATAACGAATGAAACTTGAAATTGCTCTTGTAGGTTGTCTAGCTCAACGGCAAGTTGAGAGAACGCGTCAAGTGTACAAATAGCATCTGTGCCTAGAGAAAGGTTCCAAACTTTGTATTTGTTGGCGTGCTGCTGTAACGCCGTTTTCAGAGCCACTAGAAATTCTTGTTCAGTCAATCCATCCGTGTCACCTTTCGAAGGGTCTGTGTTTGGTAAGACCTGAAGGTCAAATACGCCGCAAGGGCTGTTGTCAATTCCAGCTAAATTTGGATTGAGCTCGGATCCCCAGCAAATGAGGCCCGCAACAAAGGTGCCGTGGTCAGTATTGCGATAGGCGGGAGCTACATATGACTCTCTGCCGGCTATCCAAGCATTTAATTCTGGAATCTGGTCGCTGATGCCGCTATCAACCACAACAACGACTGGAGCTTCGCCTTCAATGTCAGCGGGAGTGAGTAGCTTCGGGAGCTTCATTGAGTTAGTTGCTTGGGGGCGCACATTGCGTATCAGTGGCATTTGCGCAATTGATCGAACTCCAATGATTTTTGAAAGCCTTTCGATGTCGTCGACGGTTCTGCATTTGGCGCTAAACACCATTGAGCTCGTTGAATAACCATCAGAACTGATGGAGATGCCACTCTTAGTACAGGTGGCATGAAAATCTTTGAGTAAAAAATCCTGATGGTCGTCTGGGCCAAGATTAAAAAGTTGAATTCTGGCTGTAAATCCCTCCTTGCTTCGAGGGCTGTGGCGGAGAATGTCTGCTGCAGTAAGTCCGCTGCGTCTAAAAATAGGCGTGATTGGTTCAATCGATTCAATGCATGAAAGCTGCTTAACTATTTGTGCGGAGACGTTGCTGCTGATGGTGTTCTCAAGCCTTTCTAATCCCGCAGTTGTGGCTTTAATGAAAAGCTCTCCAGGGCGTCCAGCACCCACAATCGGGCATGTCTGTAGAGAAAAAAGATCGTCGGGGCGATGACTTTTGGCAGTTGCTTTGTGAATAAGTTTGACTCTTGCTGGGGCTGCGCCTTCAGGTTCTACAAGTGGCATTACAGCGTCCCGGATCGCTTTTACTTGATTCGCCAGCCTTTGCCGGTACTCTGCATCAACGGAGCGGAAAGGTTCTTTTTTCCCGCCGCCACCTGTCACTAGCTTCTCGACGCCTTGTTTACGCATGATCAACTTTATAGGAAGTCGATCAACTCCTGATCGTGGTTCATCAGCCATTTTTTTCTCCTTCCTTGGTTGTGAATCTGTGAATTGAAGTCTTAGAGAGGCCAAATAAATCTGCAAGTGCTGCAAGACTGTATATCTTGGGATTTCGCTCTCGTAGAAGTTGAATACTTTTTTCTATTCCAAATTTGGTCAACTTTGATACAAACCGCGTCTCTTCATCATTCCCAATAGACAAATTCTGAATGATTTCGAAGGCGTCTTTCAGCCCCGGTTTTTCCTTTGCTGTGATATTGCGACGGCGCAGACGAAGAGTTGCCTCATAAATGTCCGATCCAGAAAAACCTTCAGAGAGGTCTGAAAGTAACTCGATATCTCTATCCTCAAAATGTAACGGCACTAGAAACGCAGACCACATTTTTTTGCGAATTTCTGGTTCGGGAAGCCGTAATTCAACTCTGTAACTGAATCTCCGCCATACAGCATTATCTAGAAGGGTTTGATGGTTCGTGGCTGCAATGACAATAGATTGCTTGCCCAATGTATCTAGATTTTGAAGAAAGCTGTTAACAACTCTCTTCAATTCGCCCAGCTCTTGGCTATCTCCACGCAACTTTGCGATTGCATCGAATTCATCGAGGAATAGTACACACGGGGTTTTTGCAGCAAAGTCAAAAAGAGCACGAATGTTCTTTGCAGTGCTCCCAAGATAGGACGAAATTATGCCGTCTAAACGGGCCACATATAGATCGAGTCCTAGCTCTACGGCGATGTGTCTAGCTAGACGGCTCTTGCCGGTGCCTGGGGGGCCATACATTAAAAAACTCAGTGAACCGACAACATCGTGGGCTTCAATATGGGCATAGCTCTTCGCAACGCTCAGGAATTCGTTAATAACATCCCACTGATTTTGTGCAAGGAGTAATGGTGGGTCCCGTAGTGTTTTTAGGTTCACATGTTCTAGAAGTGGGAATCGACTTTCTGAGTCGACCGGAATGGTTTTGTGATATGACACCTCGGTGGGCCGGAGTTGATGATCACTTTCTTTGAGTAACTCACGAAGGCGGATCGCGAGATTTTGATCACCTTCTTTCTCGAGTTTGTCTGCTAAAAAAGCAGTGTAATTGCGAACTTTATCGACGTCTAAACGCAAAGCGCCATTGACGATACGAAATAGTTCATTCATGTAACGGCTTTCGCTTCCCATGGAACGATTCTTAACTTGTGGGGAACGAATGTCAAGAAGTGGCGAACGGATGCGCGCTTGATATTGCAGGATTGTGGAAGGTATTTAGCGGCAAACCTTAGGTCAACATAGCCACCACAAAATAGGGGACAGGTGTGGGAAGTAAAAAGTGTCGCATGGAGTATTAGTTGTATTGTCTTTTGCAAGTTGGTCTGGTGAAGCGTGACGCTTCACCAGACCATGACATTACTGATGCAACGCCGGTTGCGCACCTGCAGCAGGTGCCGCCAGCGGCGGGGTTGCGACCGGAGTGCCTGCGGCGCCTTGGGCACCGCGAGCGCCACCGCCACCGCCGCCACCACCGGGGCCGGGGCCGCCCGGGCCGAATGCCGGCGGCGGGTTGGCTTTCAGGTCGTTGGCTTGCGCGACTACGTAGGCGCGGATCGACTCGGCCTCTTCCGGCTTCAGCATCTTCGCGAACGACACCATGCCGTTTTTCTGCAGGATGCCGTCGATGACGATGGACTTGAACAGTTCCTTGCTGTTCAACGCCGGTGCGTAGCGGATGTCAGGGAACAGCGAGCTCACGCGCGCGCTGAACTGGTGGCAGCTGGCGCAATGTTCGGTGTAGTGCTTCTCGCCTTCGGCCAGCAGTTTGGCGTCACCGTAGTTGGCCGGCGGGTTCAGCGGCGGCGGCGTGTAGGTGACGGTCGGCGGCAACTCTTGCTTGCCGCCGAGTTTGTACACCAGCAGGCGCGCGTAGTTCGGCGCCCAGTAGCCACCGAAACCGGCTTGGCCGGCCACGACGGCGACATATTGCTCGCCGTCGATTTCGTAAGTGGCGGGGCCGCCGGCGATGCCGGCCTGGGTGTCAACCGACCATACTTTCTGGCCGTTGTCGGCGCGGAATGCGGAGAAGGTGCTGCGCGCGGCCGGCCCTTGGCCTTGGCTCGTGCCCTGGAACACCAGGTTGCCGCCGGTGGTCATGATGCCGGCGTTGCCGGAACCATCGGGTGCGCGCCATGCTTCCTGTTGCTTCACCGGATCCCATGCCAGCAGGTACGAGCCGGCGTTTTCCAGTTTCGGTTGCGGTACTTCCGGCCGCTTGCCGATGTTGATCGACAACAGTTGGTTGCCCATCTTGGCGCCGGCTTCGGCCACCATGCCGTAGCTGCCGTAGCGGGTCGGGATGTACATCAGGTTGGTGCCGGGGTTGAACGCCATCGGGTTCCACACGTGGGTCTGGAACGGCACGATGAACCAGCCCTTGCCGGTTTTGCCGTAGTTGGCATCCGCATTGAGGATGGGCTTCCAGTTGTTGTCCTTGTCGAAGCCGGTCAGCCAGTTGCCGGTCGGTACGAACATGTGGGCGCTGATCACCTTGCCGTTGGTGGTGTCGATGACGTAGAACACACCGTTCTTCGGCGCCTGCATCACCACGTGGCGCTTGACGCCGTCGATGAAGAGATCGGCGGTGGCCAGCGGCGACGTGTTGTCGAAGTCGAAGCTGTCCATCGGCGTGGCCTGGTAGTGCCACTTGTACTTGCCGGTCTTGGCGTCGAGCGAGACGATCGACGCGGTGAACAGGTTGTCGCCGCCGCCCGGCGAACGCACGTCGGCCGGCCAGGGCGCGCCGTTGCCGGTACCGAAGATCACGGAGTCGGTGACCGGGTCATACAGGATGCCGTCCCACGGCGTGCCACCGCCACCGGTCTTCCACCACTCGCCGCTCCAGGTTTTGGCGGCCATTTCCAGTTCCGGCTGTTCGAAGCCGAGTTTCGGATCGCCCGGTACTGCAAACCAGCGCCACAGCATTTTGCCGGTGTTGGCGTCGTAGGCGGACATATAACCGCGTTGATGGAATTCGGAACCGGCTTCACCGATGAAGATGCGACCGTCAGCGACGCGCGGCGCGCCGGTGATCGACTGTTGCGCATTCGGATCGGTGACCTGGGTTTCCCACACCTTGGTGCCTTTCTTCGCATCGATGGCGATCAAGCGGCCGTCGAGAGTGCCGACGATCACCTTGTCTTTCCACACCGCGACACCGCGGTTGACGATGCCGCAGCACAGGTTCACCGCCCAGGCACCCGGCACCTGCGGATCGTATTTCCACAGCGCTTTACCGGTCTTGGCGTCGAACGCATACACCTTGCTCCACGGCGAGGTGACGTAAATGACGCCGTTGGAAATCACCGGCGTGGTTTCGTAGCTGCCGCCTTTTTCGGCCAGATCGCCGTACCAGGCCAGGCCCAGCTTCTCGATGTTGTCGGCCGTGATCTTCTTGAGCGGGCTGTAGTGCTGTTCGCTGTAATCGTTGCCGTAGTTGAGCCACTGGCCGGCCTTGGCAGGTTGCGCCGAGGCATTGATCATGGCCGTGTTGACGTCGGCGGCAAGCACGCTGCCGGCGATGCTGGTGGCCGCCACGATGGCGGCGGAAAGGATGAGTCTGCGCATGAAAGTTTCCCCCAAAAAAGTTGGCGCTTCGTTGTTATTGGTGGGCGCCGATGGTACAGGCGGTAACGCCATCAGGGCAAAGGCCAGAAAGTGACACAATTTCGCACGATTCTGAAACAGTCTGAATCGGGAAAATGGGGTCAGAGCCCATTTGGCACCGGGGGGTGAAATTCTTCTGGATGCACAAGTCGCTAAATGGGCTCTGACCCCGTTTTCCCGTACAATGCCGCCCACTTTTTCCAGAGCTCCAAGCGCCGGCATGGCCAACCGCGATTACCTGATAGCTCCGTCGATCCTGTCGGCCGATTTCGCCCGGCTAGGGCAGGAAGTAGATGCCGTGCTGGCCGCCGGTGCCGACGTCATCCACTTCGACGTGATGGACAATCACTATGTGCCAAACCTGACCATCGGCCCGATGGTGTGCAAGGCGCTGCGCAACTATGGCATCAAGGCACCGATCGACGTGCATTTGATGGTCAGCCCGGTCGACAGCCTGATCGCCGACTTTGCCAAGGCCGGCGCGTCCATCATCACGTTCCATCCGGAAGCCTCGAACCACATCGACCGTTCGCTGCAGTTGATCCGCGATCTCGGCTGCCAGTCGGGCCTCGTGCTGAACCCCGCCACGCCGGTGCACTACCTCGAACACGTGATGGACAAGCTCGACCTGATCCTGCTGATGTCGGTAAACCCCGGCTTCGGTGGCCAGCAGTTCATCCCCTCGACGCTGCCCAAGTTGCGCGTCGTGCGCGACCTTATCGTCAAGAGCGGGCGCAAGATCCGGCTCGAAGTCGATGGCGGCGTCACCGTCCAGAACATCGCCGAGATCGCCCGCGCCGGTGCCGACATGTTTGTGGCCGGCTCGGCCATCTTCGGCAGTAAGGACTACGCCGCCACTGTTGCCGCCATGCGCAAGGAACTCGCCGCCGTATGAATGCCCAGCAGTTTTCCGAACTGGCGGCGGCCGGCTACAACCGCATCCCGGTCGTGCGCCAGGTACTGGCCGACTTCGACACGCCGCTTGGCGTGTATCTGAAGCTGGCGCAGGGGCATTACAGCTATTTCCTCGAATCGATGCAGGGCGGCGAGAAGTGGGGCCGCTATTCCTTCATCGGCATGCCGGCGCGCACGGTGCTGATCGCCACGCGCGACGACAAGGCAATCGAGTGTCGCGCCAGCATCGTGGTCAAGACCGACGGCAAAGTGGTGGAAACCCACGCTACTGCTGATCCGTTCGCGTTCATCGAACAGTTCCAGTCGCGCTATCGCATACCGCAATTGCAAAGCCTGCCACGTTTCAACGGCGGGCTGGTCGGCTATTTCAGCTACGACACCGTGCGTTACGTCGAAAACAAAATTGCCGGCACCGCGCCGGCCGATAACGTCCACACGCCCGACATCGTGTTGATGGTGTCGGAAGAAGTCGCCGTGTTCGACAACCTGCGCAACACGCTGACGCTGGTGGTTTATGCCGATCCGGCGCAGCGCGATGCTTACGAGGACGCGCTGCAGCGGCTCGACGAATTGACTGCGCGTTTGTCGGAGCAGGTGCACCTGCCGTCCGCCGCCAGCGGGCGCCAGGTGAACGAGAGCGATTTCGTGTCGAGCTTCGGCCTGGCTGCGTACGAGAGTGCGGTCGACAAGATCAAGGACTACATCGCCGCCGGCGACGTGATGCAGGTGGTGCTGGCGCAGCGCATGAGCCTGCCGTATGCCGGTTCGCCGTTGAATTTGTATCGTGCGTTGCGGCAGTTGAATCCGTCGCCATACATGGTGTTCATGGATCTCGGCGGCTTTCATATCGTCAGTGCGTCGCCGGAAATTCTCGCGCGCGTCGAAGATGGTCATATCACCGTGCGGCCGCTGGCCGGCACCCGCCGCCGCGGCAAAACCGCGGAAGAAGACCTGGCGCTGGAGCAGGAGTTGTTGGCCGATGCCAAGGAAATCGCCGAGCACCTGATGCTGATCGACCTCAGCCGCAACGATGCCGGCCGTGTGTCGAAGATCGGCAGCGTGCACGTACCGAAGCAGATGTTCGTCGAGCGTTATTCGCACGTGATGCACATCGCCTCGACGGTGGAGAGCGAACTGGCCGACGACAAGAGCGCGCTCGACGTGCTGAAGGCAACGCTGCCGGTCGGCACTCTCAGCGGCGCGCCGAAGGTCAGGGCGATGGAAATCATCGACGAATTCGAGCCGGTGCGGCGCGGCGTTTACGGCGGCGCCATGGGCTACCTGGCCTGGAACGGCAACATGGACATGGCCATCGCCATCCGCACGGCAGTCATCAAGGATCGCACGCTGTATATTGAGGCCGGCGCCGGCGTGGTGGCGGATTCGGTGCCGCGTTCCGAGTGGGAAGAAACCCTCAACAAGGCGCGCGCGATGTTCCATGCGGTCAAACTCGCGGAATCGGGATTCAAATAATGTTGCTGATGATCGACAACTACGATTCCTTCACCTACAACCTCGTGCAGTATTTCGGCGAGCTGGGGTGCGACATGCGCGTGTTCCGCAACGACGAAATCACGTTGCAACAGATCGAACAGCTGGCGCCGAGTCACATCGTGATCTCGCCCGGCCCGTGCAC
>DATJXP010000364.1:0-8978 GCA_035500035.1 Candidatus Acidiferrum sp.
GCCGGTGGCGAGATCGATCTTGGCGAGACCGGTGATCTGGTCGGGATCGGTGCCGGGGCGCGGCACCACTTGCCAGCTTTCCGGCTTGGTTGCGGTGGCGGACGTGAGATCGCGGCAGACGTCGATGTACGAGGTGTAGAGTGAATTTGTTTGCGGCGAATACGCGGTGGGCCAGTAACTGCGCGTGTTCCAGTAGCACAGCGTCTTGCGCTCGCCGGGCGTGCGGAACACCAGGTTCTTCTTGATCGTCACCTTGCCAGTGGCGGGATCGATGGTGTCGAGCCACCACTCGGGTGCATCGAACGGGAACGGCATCGCCCACAAAAATTTGCCGTCGTCGCGATCGAGCGCCCACAGGCCGCCGCCTTCGCTGATCATCACCGCGATGTCGAGGGTTTCGCCCGGCTTGATCGCGGGGTTGATCCATTTGACGTAGCGTGGATCGGGCGCGACTTTCGTCGTTACCAATGTGCGTTCGTGAGTGGCGTCGAAATCCCAGTCGTCGCCAGGCAGGTGCTGGTAGTACCACTGCAGCTTGCCGTGCGCGGCATCGAGCGCGACGGTGGAATTGCTGTACAGGTCGGCCGGCGTCGTATAACCGGTGCCGTCGGCGTCACCGTTGTGGCGTGCGGCGCGGCGGTCCGGCATCGCGTTGGCGATGCCCCAGATCAGCAGTTTGCGTTTGACGTCGTACGAGCCGGGCAGGCCCCAGGTCGAAGCCTGGCGATTGCTGAGTTCGGCGCCGTGCCAGGTATCGTCGCCGGGTTCGCCAGCTTTCGGCGTGGTGTAGAAGCGCCACAGTTCTTCGCCGCTGTGGATGTCGTTGGCCGACAGGTAACAGTTGTCGCGATTGCCGAAGCAGGCGCCACCGCTGACGGCAATGCCGTTGACTATTAACGGAGCGGAGGTGTGACCGCGCGTGCCGGCTTTGGTTTCCCAGCGTTGTGCGCCGGTGCGCGCGTCGAGGCCGACCACGTAGCTGTCGGGCGCGTCGTAAACGATGACGTCGTCGTAGATCGCGAGGCCCTTGGTACGCGCGCTGCCGCCGACGCTGTCGCTGACCTTGCGCTGATATTTCCACAGCACGTCGCCGTTACGCGCATCGAGCGCTTCGACGATGGCGTTCGGCAACACTACGTACATCACGCCGCGATACACCAGCGGCACGGTTTCGGTGGTGCCGGTGCCGAGCAGCTTGCTCCACTTCATTGTCAGCCCACCGACGTTGGCGGTGGTGATCTGGGTCAGCGGACTGAAACGTTGCGAGTCGTAGGTGCGGCTGACCATCAGCCAATCGGCCGGATCGGGATTTTCCAATGTTTGCTGCGTGACGGGCGCAAAGTCTTGCACTTGTCCGCTGGCTGCTGTCGCAGCAAGCGTGGCAAACGTGCACAGCAGCAGTGGTTTGATCGCGCTCATTTGAGCATGCCGTCCAACCGCTGCGTCACTTCGATATAGGTGCCGGCGGGATCGGTCAGGAAGGCGACGTCGGCGCCGATGGTATCGATGTGACGCGGTTCGACATCGAACTTGTAGCCGAGGCTCTTCAGATGGTCGCCGAAGGCTTTGAGATCGGCGACATCGAAGCCGATGTGATCGATGGCGCCGCCTTTCGAACCGCGCGGCGCCGGCGTACCGGCACGCACTGGCAGGATATCGACGCGGCCACCGCTGACGAGAGCAGAAGGCAAGTTGCGGCGCTCGCCGGCTTCAGCACCGAATACATTGACGTACCACTGTTGCAGCGCCTTCGCGTCAGTCGCCGATACGTGGTAGTGATGAAACACGATCGGTTGCTTCTGGTCCTTGTCGGTAAGGATTTCGACCCGCACACCGTCGGGCAGGTCGGCGAGGATTTGCCCATTCTCGGCGCTCTCGAAAAATATCCTGGCACCGGCCGCGAGCAGCTTCTGTTTATAGGCGGCGTAATCCTTGACCTGGAAGCCGACGTGGTTGGCACTGGTGTCTATCGACGGCGCTTCCGGCGTGCCCTGGCGGAACAGCACGATCACGCCGGGAAACAGCACGAAATTGAACGTGCCTAGTTTGCCGGTGACACCGCCGAGCGATTGCCACAGCGCCATGTCCTTATCGACATCGGGCACGAGCAGGTGCACGTGGCCAATGCGAACACCGGCGGTGCCAAGCGGTGCCAGCTGCGCGTAGGTTGGCGCGGCGATCAGCAAACTCAACGCAACAGCGAACAGGCTTGCAAGCAACTTGGTCGAGCACATGACGTTCACCTCGTCAGTGGGTTGTCGTGGGTTTGGTTGTCGGTAACGCAAACACGTAAAGGGCGGCGTCACCGGTGGGCTCGCCAAGATCGAGCGGAATCGGGCCGAGGCCGCCGCGCGTCAGCGTTTGATACGCCAAGGTCTCGCCGGCGATCACTGCAACGTACTGCGTGCCGTTGACCGAGTAAGTGATGTTGCTCATCGATACCGGCCCGCCCAGCACCGTCTCCCACAATACTTTGCCGGTGGCGGCGTCCATCGCGCGGTAGCGATGATTGATGTCGCCCCAGAACACCAGGTTGCCGGCGGTGGCGAGCACGGCACTGGTGGTGGGATAGCGGCCAGTGGTCCAGTGCGCGATTTCGCCGGTAGCGAGATCGATTTTGGCGAGGCCGTTCAGCTGAGCTTCCGGCACGCCGGGTTCGGCCGAGCCCCTGCGGCCTTCGCGCGCGCCATGGGCGGGATCGGCGGCGCTGATGTCGAGACAGTTGCGCACGTAAGGCACGTACAGCGAGTTGTGATCCGGTGAGTACGCCATCGGCCAGAAGCTGCGCGTGTTGAAATAGCACACGATGTGGCGTTCGCCCGGCGTGGCGACGATGAGCGCATCGTTGATATAGGTCTTGCCGGTAGTGACGTCGATGTCTTTCAGAAAGTAATTCGGTACGTCGAACGGAAACGGCGTCGACCACAGGAATTCGCCGCTGGTGCGGTCGAGCAGCCACAGGCCGCCGCCTTCGCCGACCATGGCGACCACATCGCGCACTTCACCCGCTTTGATTTTGGGATTGATCCATTTGACGAACTTCGGATCCGGCTTGAGCGCGGTGCGCAGCAGCGTGCGATCTTCGTTCATGTCGAGATCCCAGTCGTCGCCGGGCAGGTGCTGGTAGTACCACTGGAGCCGGCCGGTGTCGGGATCGAGCGCAACGGTGGAATTGCTGTACAGATCGGTCGGCGCCGCGGTGCCGACACCAGTAGCGTTGCCGTGACGTTCGCCGCGCGTGGTCGGCATCGGGTTGGCGATGCCCCAATACAGCAGCTTGGTCACTGGATCGTAACTGCCGGGCAGGCCCCACGGCGACGCCAGCCGTTGTTCGAGCGGCACGCCGTTCCAGCTATCGACGCCAGTAGTCGGATCTTTCTCCTGGATGGTATTGAACTGCCACACCTGCTTGCCGGTGAGTGCATCGTGCGCGGAAATGTAACAGGCATCGCGCGGGCCCGCTGCGCAGGTGCCGCCGCTGATGACCTTGCCGTTGACGACGATGAGGCCGCCGGCATTGTTGCGGCGGCCGGTCGAAGCCTCCCAGCGCAGCGCACCGGTTTTGGCGTCGAGCGCGACGATGGCGTTGTCGCCGGTCAGGTAATAAACCATGTCGGCATACAGCGCCATGCTCTTGCCGCGGCCTTGCCTGGCCTGCGCGGCGTTGGCGTATTTGCGCTGGTAGTCCCAGATCGGATCGCCATTGGTGGCGTCGAGCGCCTGCACGCCGCCGTTCGGCGTGGTCAGGTACATCACGCCGTCGTGCACGACGGGAATGGTGTAGCTGAGTCCATTCGGCAAACTGCGCGCCCAGTGCAGCGCCAGCTTGCTGACGTTGTGCGAGTCGATCTGCTTCAGCGGGCTGAAGCGTTGCGAATCCGGCGTGCGGTTGAACCACAGCCAGTCGTTGGCATCGGGATTGAGCAAAGTCTTGTCGTCGATGGCGGTGTAGCGCGCTATCGGGCGATAAACCGTGGTGGTGCTTGCCGTCGTTGCAGTGGAAGTTGGCGGCGGCGCTGCGGCGACCAGCGTGTGCAGATACGCGATCAACGTCGGCAACTGCGCATCGGTCACCGCTGCCGGCGGCATGCCGCGCTCGGGACTGCCCTTGCGCAGGAAGGCAGTGAGGTTGGCGTTGGTCTCGGCGTTGACGCGTTGCAACAGCGACGGACCCAGTTGACCGCCACGGCCATCGGCACCGTGGCAATGCGCGCAAGCAGCGTCGAACAAGGTGCGGCCGGCGTTATCCTGTGCCGCAACGACTCCACAAACGAGCACGCAACCCAGCGTGACAAGAGTGATCGCCGCAGCTTGCAACAGGCTGGATTCCCGCCTGCGCGGGAATGACGGGTTGCGTAACTGTTGCACGCGGCGCGGCATTGCCTTGGCTCAGTGTTTGCCGAGCGCCGCTTGTAAATCCGCCTTCTGCATCAGCGGCGGATTCGGCGGTGCGTGCACGGAAACGAAGTTCTGGTAGTCGAGTTTGAGCCGCGTCAGCTCCTGGTCGAGATAGACCAGCAGCGGATGCGGGCCGTTCTTGCCGCCGAACTGCGGGCTGATCCACGGTTGCAGCAAGTCGGCTTCGACTACGGTGTGCGTGGAAGGAATGTAGGCGATCAGCATGTCGGCGGCGTGCAGGTTGGGTTGCAGCGCATACAGTTCGACTTTCTGGCCGGCCTTGTCTTCGATGACGTAATGATCATCGACCGCTTGCAGCTTGGCGCTGACGCTGTTTGGCTCGGTGGCTTTCGTACGCAGCGTGCGCGGTGCCGCCAACGCTTGTTTGTAGAAATCGATATCGCTCTTGTGCGCGATGATGGTGGCGCCTTCCGCTGCAAATTGGCGCAAGCCGGAAGCGTGATCGAAATGCGCATGCGTGGTGACGACGTAGCGGATGGGTTTGTTGGGGATCGCCTGCTTGGTGAACATGATCAGTTGTTTTGCGCGCGAATCGTTCTGCAACCCGTCGATCACTACGCTGAACTGGTCGAATTCCACTGCTACCGATTGGTAAGAACCACCAAGCACGAAAACACCCTTGCCGACCTCAGTAAAGGCAATGCCACTGTCTCCAAGCGCGGCAAAAGTGCGGCGCGGGGCCGTGGTGACCACTGCTTCGCTCGAAGCGCTGGCACCGTCGATCGTCAACGCCAGCGTGGCGGAACCGCCTTGCTTGATGGTGTATGACTGCGGGAACTTCACGCCGTCGTATTGCTTGTAATGACCGAACTCGGCTTCCACCAGCATGTCGCCGAACACCGGATCGTCGAGCCACGTGTGCACCCAGTCGATTTCGTTGTTGGCGTTGAGGTGGCCGATCAATTTGTAGTTGATGCCATCGCGCGGCATCGGCACAGTGATCTGCCAGCCTTTGGAGTCGCGCGCCAGTTCGGGTTTGCCGGCCGCCATCAGTTGCAGGAAACCCTGCGGCGTCAGCCATAGCACCAGTTGGTCGCTCCATGGCGCATTGGCATCGGTGAGACTTTGCTGCGGTGCCGCCGTCGCATTCGGTTGCGCGCCGCAACCGCCGATGTGCTCGCCGTCCATGCCGGCGCGACGTTGCGCGTTGTGTTTGGTGGCGCCGTTCCGGTAATCGAACGTGCGGTGATAATCAGTCAGCTCCCAGCGCGACCAGCCTTGCTTAACCGACCACGGCTGGCCGAGGCAGGCGTCGTAACCGTGCGCGGTGATGACGATGCCTTCCTGCTGACCGCCGAGCGCTTTCAGGGCGGTGTCGAGCAGTTGGTCGGCGGTGGGGTCGGCGGCGAGGGCCGAGGTCATGGCAAGGGCAAGGCAGAGGCCGGCGATGAATCCCGGCCTCGCGTATCCGGCGTGGCGCATGTGAATTCCCCTCAGGTTTTGCTGTTGTTATCGGCTGGAGTGTACACGGTATTGCGGTATGCTTCTCACGCGCATTGCAAAGGAGTCGGTCTGTATGTTGGACAAGGAAACAAGACTGGCGCGCCAGGCGTTGGAGTCGGCGGGAGATCCGTTGGGCATGATGTTGGGATTTTTTCTCAACGCGCCCACGGCTTTTGCGCTGGGCGATGCCGGCGGTCATTGCATCATGGTGAATCAGGCGTTTCTCGACCTGTTCGGCACCGCGCCGCCGCCCGAGTACAGCATCCTCGACGACAAACTGGTGGAAGCGCTCGGCATCACGCCGTTGATCCATCGTGCGCTGGCGGGCGAAGCGGTACGCACGCCGACCTTCTGGTACGACCCGGCGCAGAACGGCGTGGTGGCCATCGAACGCTCGCGCCGTGTCGCCATCTCGATCACGCTCATCCCCATCCGCAACGCCGCCGGCGCGGTGAGCCATATCGGCCTGGCCTACCAGGACACCACGGCGGAAACCGAAGCGCGCGACCGGCTGCGGCAGATCATCGACCTGGCGCCGCTGTTCATCTATGCCCGCGATCGTGCCGGGCGCTTCGTGCTGGCCAACCAGATGACGGCCGATGCGGTGAATTGCGACCCGCAGCAAATGGAGGGCAAGACCTTCGCCGAGCTGGGCGGCAGCTATCCGGAAATGGAAAAGAGGCTGCGGGAAGAACGCGAGGTAATAGACAGTGGCCGCATGCAGATCGTCGAAGAAGACGTGGTCAACATGCCCGGTCAACGCCAGCGCACGTTCTACACCATGCGCGTGCCTTACCAGGCGCCGGGCGATGACAGAAAGGCGGTGCTGGCGATATTGCTGGAGATCACCGAGCGGCTGGCGCTGGAAACGCAGCTGCGCCAGTCGCAGAAGATGGAAAGCATCGGCCGCCTGGCCGGCGGCGTGGCGCACGACTTCAACAATGTACTCACCGCCATCCTGGGCTTCGCGCACCTGGTGATCGATACCTTGCCGCCGGATTCCACGGTGCGCGCCGACGTCGAGGAAATCCAGCGCGGTGCCGAGCGGGCGGCCGAGCTGACCCGGCAACTGCTGGCCTTCAGTCGCCAGCAGGTAATGGCGCCGAGCGTGGCCAGTCTCAACAACATCATCATCAACATGGATCGCATGCTGCACCGGATGATCGGCGAGGACATCGAGTTCATGACGTACACCCAGCCCGGGTTGCCCAGCATCCTGGTCGATGTCGGGCAGATCGAGCAGGTGTTGATGAACCTGGTGGTCAACGCCCGCGACGCCATGCCCGATGGCGGCAGCCTGACCATCGAAACCGGCGCGGTCGAGATCGATGCAGCGGTAGCAAGCGCGCACGGAGAAATAGAGCCGGGACGCTACGCGATGCTGGCGGTCACCGATACCGGCATCGGCATGGACAAGGCCACCCAGGCCCGCTTGTTCGAGCCGTTCTTCACCACCAAGGGCATCGGCAAGGGTACCGGTCTCGGGTTGTCTACCGTGTTCGGCATCGTCAAGCAGAGCGGTGGCCATATCTGGGTATACAGCGAACCGGGCAAGGGCACGACCTTCAAGATTTATTTTCCGGTCACGCTCGATACGGCCAACGTGCAGCCGGCGATGCGTCCTTCCGTTTCAGGCGCGACGTCGGAGACGGTGCTGGTGGTCGAGGACGAAGAACAGCTGGTGAAACTGATCGTCCGCGTATTGCGCGCCAAGGGTTATAACGTGTTGTTCGCCCGTAATGGTGCGGAGGCGCTGGCGGTGAGCGGCAATTACTTGCATCGCATCGATATGCTGTTGACCGACGTGATCATGCCGCAGATGAGCGGCAAGCAACTGGCCACCGAACTGGTGAAGCAACGGCCGGGCATCAAGGTGCTGTATGTCTCCGGCTATACCGACAACTCCATCGTCCATCACGGCATCCTCGACGAAGGCGTTGCGTTTCTGCAGAAGCCGTTCTCGCACGACGCGCTGGCGCGCAAAGTGCGGGAAGTGCTCGATCAAAGGTAAATGGGGTCAGAGCCCATTTCATTTGTAAAGAGTTAAAGTAGTTTCTAGTTTCTTAATAAAATAAATGGGCTCTGACCCCATTTAGCGCGGTTAGCGGCCGAAGATTTCGCCGCCGGCGCGTGGACTCGGTTTCGGCGCGACGTTGCCGGTCACCGGATTCACATAGTGGAACGGCTCGGCGTAGTAGCTCGGATACGTCAGATACAACACCGTCGGCGGCAGGTCGGGCCACGGTTTGAATTTTTCCGGATAGGTGTTGATCGTGGTGTGGTCGATCCAGCCTTCCTTGTAGTTGGCGTACATGTTGAACGGTGCATGCAGCAGCTTGAGTTTCCACACGCCGTTTTCCTTGACGTAATCGTCTTCGTAATACACGTGACCCCAGCCGCCGGCGCTCATGACGAAGGCGATGCAGCGTTGTTCGGCGGTGACGCCGTCGTCGTGGATGGTCGGCAAGCACTGGAACTGTTGATGATCGATCAGCGAGTTGTCGTGCGGGCCGAGCGGGCCGAGGCCGACGTGCATGTATTCGAAGATGCGGGCCTTGCCGGTGAACACGCCCTTGCCGCCGATCTCCAGCGTGGCGTTGTCGGCGAACAGGTCGGCCAGATAGTGCCACTGGGCTTTATCGACGAAGTAGCCGTAGCTGTGCTGGACGATCTGCACGCTGTTGAGGTCGTCGAGCCTGGTGATGCGATTGCCGAGGTCGTAAAGATCCTTGTCGATCGCTTCCAGTTGCTGGATGGCGCCTTCGCCCTGCGCGTGAGCGATGTTGGCTAGTGCAGCGAAGCCAAGCACGGCGAGCCAGTCGCGCCAAGGAGGAGCGGAAGCGACGGATGCGCGAGCTGGGGAGCGCAAGTGCTTGGCGGTCTCTGTCATCACAACTGAAGCTCCTTCAACGACCAAATGCTTCTCCACCTGCTCTCGGACTCGGCGCCGGCGCTGCTTTCCCCGTCACCGGGTTCACGTAGTGGAACGGTTCGGCGTAGTAGCTCGGGTAGGTGAGATAGATCGTCGTCGGCGGCAAATCCGGCCACGGTTTGAATTTTTCCGGGAACGTATTCACCGTCACGTGATCGATCCAGCCTTCTTTATAGTTCGAGTA
>DATJXP010000365.1:0-9020 GCA_035500035.1 Candidatus Acidiferrum sp.
CAACATCGTCGGCCACTGCTTCTTCCTCGAAGACGGCATCGAGCACGGCAACGAGTTCGTGCACAACCTGGCGATCCAGATCAAGTGTCATCCCACCAAGGACTGCGTGCCGAGCAACCTCGCCGCCAATGGCGAGATCAGCGGCAATCGCCAGGCCCTGCGGCGCATCAGCATGTCCGCCAAGGACACCCTGCTGCCGTCAGACAACACGGTGTCGGCTTACTGGATCACCAACCCTGACAACACTTTCGTGGATAACGTGGCCGCTGGTGCCGATGAGACCGGCTTCTGGTTTTCGCTGCCGGAGCACCCGCAGGGCGCCTTCATGGGCTCGGACGCAGCCAAGAACATCTGGCCACGCCGAACGCCGCTGCGTGCATTCAGAAACAACGTGTCCCATTCCAACTTCGACGGCTTCATGTTTGACCGCAACGTCAACGAAGACAACACCTTCGACTTGTCCTTCAGTGGGTTTACTGCGCTGAAAAATCCAGCTGACCCGTACAGCGAGATGGTGGAAACCCACCTCGAGAACCTGACCAGCTACAAGAACCGCAATGGGGGACTCTGGGGCCGGGGTGAGCTGCACGTGATCAGCAACGCCAAGTTCGCTGACAACGCCATTGGCATGACATATTCCACCGCTACTTTCGGCAGTGAACGCTTTACCTCACGGCTGATCGATTCGCTGGTGGTGGGCGAAACCGAGAACGGCGGCAATCCCAGAACACCGGAGGAACTCGCGTACGGTCGCAGTCTGCCGAAGCCGCCAATACCGGATTTCCCGATCCGCGGCTACGAGTTCTATGATTACCGCCATGAAATAGTGAACACGACCTTCGTCAATTATCAGGATAACGACCGTCGCAAGACTGGCGCACTTTCCTGGCTGCTGTACACGGGCGCAGCGGTCACCACCGAAAGCACTGTCGCCGGTTTGAAATTCGTCAACGCCAAGCCAGTGTATTTCCCGGCCATCGATACCCGCTTCGATAATGACAATCGCGGTGGCGTGGCGTATCGCACTGCAGCAATCCACGACCTGGACGGCTCAGTAGGTGGCAAAGGTGACGCCTACATCCTGATCAACGACGGCGAGAACGACAGCGTCGCCACTGACAGCACCTGTGAGATTCACCCGACCTGGAACGCGTCTGTGTGTACCGGTGATGTTGGACGCCTGGCGTTCCGTCCGGGTCAACCGATAACGGCTCCTGCTCCCGGCGCATTACGCGGAGGATTCGGATTCGGCTACGTCCGCCCTGCCCCGCGGCCCGCTGGGGCCGCTCCGGCTGCGCCGGTTGCTCCGCCCGCGCCTCCGGCGCCCGTTGTGCTGGTTCGCAACGGCAAGGAATTCAAGATCACCGCCAACCAGAGCACAGTGAAGGCCGGCACCGAGATACGGGTAAAAACCGAAAGGCCTGAAATCTCGCTCAGCCTGAGCGAAATGGCCAAAGACTCCTGGGTCGTGTTCGAGTTGCCGGGTTTCGCCAACGCCGATTCCGGCAAGCAACAAGCCAGCCTCGACGCTCTGCGCAATGCGACCGAGACTTCGTATTTCAAAGCGCCGGATGCCGTGTGGGTGAAGCTGGTAATCGCAACTGCGCCCAAAGGTGTTGGCCGGGATCAGTTTGTGCCATCGGGCACGCAGGCCAGCATTACGGTAAAACGATAAGCAAAAACCGAACTACCGCCACGGACGGCAAAGATCCTGCTTCCTTACAACAACAACGAGGGACAAGACGATGACAACATTCAAAACACTGACCCGTAGTTTCATGGCAATGGCGTTGGCAGTTGCCTTGATGCCGCAAACCCAGGCTGCTGACAGTCCAATCACCCAGAACACGCTACTGGATCGTATCCAGATTGAAGACATGATGATCGACTACTACTGGGCCTTCTCTTCCAAGGAAGGGCACGACATCAAGAAATACTGGGCGGAAGACGGCGAATTCAACGTGGGCAACCATGTAGTGAAAGGCTGGGCCGCGATTGAAGCCGAATATAAACCTCGCCCCGGCGCCGGTGTTAACGATGGCCCCAAATTTGTGATGATTCTGGGCAATCCCAAGATTCGCGTCACCGGCAATACTGCCGTGATGGACGCTGTTTTTACCGGCTATACCAGCATTGATACCACCAAGGCGCCGGTAGCGACTGAACAAGGCACTGATCATGTCGAGTTTGCGAAAATTGCCGGGCAATGGAAAATCAAGAAGCGCGAGCTCGTCACCTATGGCTACGTGCCGCGCGAATCACTGATTAAAAAGTAACTGCTGATTGCTTCCTGGAGACTTCAATGAAAAAACTGATCCTGACCACTGCTCTCATCGCCCTCACGCTGCCCTTGATGGCGGCCGAACCCCAGGCTGGCAGGCCGGCGCGCCCGGCCAACGCCGATACCATGGTGGTGAAATTCAAGGCCAAGCCCGGCAAGAACGCGGAAATGAAGGCCTTCTGGCTGGAGATGCAGAAAGAAGTGGCGCACAGCGAACCCGGCAACGTGCAGTACGACCTGCTGGTGATGGCCGGCGATCCGGACACCTACGTGATCATCGAACGGTACAAGGATGCGGCCGCCGTTGCCGCCCATGGCCAGAGCGACAAGGCCAAGGCGATGTTCGCCAAAATCGGTGATCTGATGGACGGCGCACCGCAGGCCGACTACCTGCAGTTGATCAGTTCGAAGAAGTAGTCGTCACCCAGCGAAAAAACGTCACCCCGTCCCGGCCTTCGCCGGGATGACGGAAGGCCGAGGGCCAGTAATTGCAGGACCCGAGAAACGGCGCAGCCTCAACCCTGCGCCGTTTTGCTTTTCAAAGACCACCGACTGATAATCCGCCCACTTCCGCAGTACGCCTATAACAATAATCTTGCACAGGGGATCTGACATGCGCTCTCTTCACACAAGCAGTCACCGCGCTTCCTTATTTCTTGCATTACTTGTTACCTGCGGTTTTGCCGTCAGCGCTCAGGCTGAAAGCACCGCTACCAAGAGCGGCAACTGGTCGGCCAAATCCACCTGGGCTGACGGCAAGGTTCCCGCCCAGGGCGACATCGTCTCCATCGCCAGCGGCGCCAACGTCGTGCTCGACGTCAGTCCGCCGGCACTGAACGGCATGACGATCAACGGCAAATTGAGTTTCTCCGATAAAACCGATCTGGAACTGTCCACCGAATGGATCATGGTGCACGGCGAACTGGCCATCGGTTCCGAAGCGAAGCCCTTCACGCACAAAGCCACCATCACGCTGACCGACAATGTCAAAGGCGAGCAGATGATGGGCATGGGCGACCGCGGCATCATGCTGTCGGGCGGCACGTTGAACCTGCACGGCAATCTCACCAACACGTGGACCAAGCTGTCAAAGACCGCTGACGCTGGCGCAACGATGATCGAAGTGCTGAACGCAGCCCAGTGGAAAGCCGGTGACGAGATCGTGCTTTCCTCAACTGATTACGATCCTCGCCAGGCCGAGCGTCGCACCATCGCCGCCATCAAGGGCAACGCGATTACGCTCGACAAGCCACTGCAGTACATGCACTACGGCAAAATCACCTTCAATGTCGATGAACGCGGCGAAGTCGGCCTGCTGACGCGCAACATCAAAGTCCAAGCGTCGGAAGATGCGGAAAAAACTTACTTCGGCGGCCACATCATGGCGATGGTCACCAGCAAGATGTATGTCGAGGGCGTGGAACTGAACCGCATGGGTCAGCACATGGAGCTGGCCCGCTATCCCATCCACTGGCACTTGGTCGGCGACGCCGGCAAAGGCCAGTACGTCAAAAATGCGTCGATCCACGACACCTACAACCGCTGCGTCACCGTGCACGGCACCAACTACGTACACGTCGAGAACAACGTCACCTACAACATCGTCGGCCACTGCTTCTTCCTCGAAGACGGCATCGAACACGGCAACGAGTACATCCATAACCTGGCGATCCAGATCAAGTGTCATCCCACCAAGGACTGCGTGCCGAGCAATCTCGCCGCCAATGGCGAGATCAACGGCAATCGCCAAGCCCTGCGGCAGATCAGCATGTCCGCCAAGGACACTCTGCTGCCTTCAGACAACACGGTGTCGGCGTACTGGATCACCAACCCTGACAACACGTTCATCGACAACGTATCCGCCGGCTCTGATGAGACAGGCTTCTGGTTTTCGATTCCGATGCATCCGAATGGCGCATTCCAGGACTCGGACCTCAGCAAGAACACCTGGCCGCGCCGCACGCCGATCCGTAAATTCATGGGCAACGTGTCCCATTCCAACTTCGACGGCTTCATGATCGACCGGCACATCGACCAGGACAACACCTTCGGTCTGGCCTCCATTCCGTTGCTACCGTTGGCAGATCCCAACGATCTGGAGAGCAAGGTGCTGGAGTCGCACTTCGAGAACCTGACCAGCTACAAGAACCGCAATGGCGGTCTGTGGGGCCGGGGCGATATGTACGTCTACAGCAACGCGAAATTCGCCGACAACGCCATTGGCATGACGCAGGCCGCTGGCGACATCGGCAGCCTGCCCTTCAGTGCACGGCTGGTGGATTCGCTGGTGGTGGGCGAGACCGACAATATCGGCAACCCCATCACGCCGGAGGAAAAAGCCTATGGCCGCAGCCTGCCGAAACGCCTGATTCCCGATTTCCCGATCCGCGGCTACGAGTACTACGATTACCGCGATGACGTGGTGAACACGACGTTCGTCAATTTCCAGGATAACAAGCAGAGAAAGACCGGCGCGCTTTCGTTCCTGCTGTTCACCAGCGCGGGCTTGAGTACCGGCAGCACCATCAGCGGTGCCAAATTCGTCAATGCCAAGCCGGTCTATTTCCCGACCTTCGATACCCGGTTCGATAACGACAACCGTGGCGGCAACCAGTATCGGACCCTGTCGTTCCACGACGTGGACGGTTCGGTGACCGGCATCCCCAATTCGCAGGTCTTGCTGAACGATGGCGAGAACGACAGCGTTGCCTCGGACGACACCTGCAAGCTCCAGCCCACCTGGAACGCCGCTGTGTGCACCGGCGATATCGGCCGCCTGAATCTCTCCGACAGCAGAGGAGAAATGCCAGCCGCAGTCAATCTCGAATCGCGCACTGCCCGCTTCGCCTTGCTGTCTTCGATCGGTGGCGGGAATGCCAAAGATCCCCTCGTTCAGTCCCAACGCGCCGCGCTGTTTACCCGTCGTCCGCCGCAGCCGCCCATCGCGCTGATTCGCAACGGCAAGGAGTTCAAGATCTCCGGCGACCAGAGCACAGTGAAGGCCGGCACCGAGATCGAAGTCAAAACCGAACGGAAGGAAGTCACTCTCAGTCTGAGTGAGATGGACCAGGGCTCGTGGGTCATCTTCAAACTGCCGGGGTTCACCACTGCCGTCTCCGGAACCGGAACCAGCAGCATGGACGCCCTGCGCGCAGCGAAAGAGACCGCGTATTTCAAGAGCGGCGATGCCATGTGGGTCAAGCTGGTGGCCGCGGCTCCGGTCAGTCCGATCATTCGCCCAACCGATCTGCAAGCCAAAATAACCGTCAATCGATAAGCACCTTTAAAAATATCCAAGCACAGGAGTTCTGCCATGCGCCGCCTTTCGTTGTTAGTTTCATTGCTGGTTACCTGCGGTTTCGTCCTCAGCGCCCATGCTGAACAACCCACCGCAACCAAAAGCGGCAACTGGTCGGCTAAATCCACCTGGGCTGACGGCAAGGTTCCGGCGCAGGGCGACATCGTCTCCATTGCCAGCGGCGCGAATGTTGTGCTCGACGTCAGCCCGCCGGCGCTGAACGGCATGACGATCAACGGCAAACTCAGCTTTGCCGACAAAGCCGATTTGGCGCTGAGCACCGAATGGATCATGGTGCACGGCGAACTGGCGATTGGCACCGAAGCCAAGCCCTTCAAACACAACGCCACCATTACGCTCACCGACAACGTCAAAGGCGAACAGCTGATGGGCATGGGCGACCGCGGCATCATGCTGTCCGGTGGCACGCTGAACCTGCACGGCAATCGCACCAATACGTGGTCCAAGCTGGCGAAAACTGCTGACGCCGGCGCCACCTCGATTGAAGTGTTGAATGCATCGCAATGGAAAGCTGGCGACGAGATCGTGCTCGCTTCCACTGACTACGATCCCCGCCAGGCCGAGCGTCGCACCATTTCCGCCGTCAAAGGCAACGCGATCACTTTGGACAAACCGCTGGAGTACATGCACTTCGGCAAGATCACCTTCAACGTCGATGAGCGCGGCGAAGTCGGCCTGTTGACGCGCAACATCAAAGTACAAGCCTCGGAAGATGCGGAACAGACTTCCTTCGGCGGCCACATCATGGCGATGGTGACGAGCAAGATGTATGTCGAAGGCGTTGAGCTCAATCGCATGGGCCAGAACATGGAACTGGCACGCTATCCGATTCACTGGCACCTGGTTGGCGATGCCGGCAAAGGCCAGTACATCAAGAACGCCGCCATCCACGACACCTACAACCGCTGCGTCACTATTCACGGCACCAACGACGTGCGCGTCGAAAACAACGTCACCTACAACATCGTCGGCCACTGCTTCTTCCTCGAAGACGGCATCGAGCACGGCAACGAGTTCGTGCACAACCTGGCGATCCAGATCAAGTGCCACATGACCGAGCCCTGCGTCCCCACCAATCTGGCCTCCAACGGCGAGAACGGCTACGAGTACGAAAACCGCATGGCCATCCGGGCAATCAGCTTTGCCGCCAAGAAGACCCTGCTGCCGTCGGACAACACGGTGGCCGCTTACTGGATCACCAACCCCGACAACACCTTCGTCGACAACGTGGCCGCCGGTTCCGACGAGAACGGCTTCTGGCTGTCGCTGCCCGAGCACCCGCAAGGCGCGTTCATGGACTCCGATGCCAGCAAGGCCACCTGGCCGCGACGCACCCATCTCCGCGAGTTCAAGAACAACACCGCCCACTCCAACTTCGACGGCTTCATGTTCGACCGCAACATCAACAAGGACAACACCTTCGGCCTGGCCGGCAACGCCTACGCGCCCAAGGAAAATCCTGCCGATCCGAAAAGCAAAAGCCTGGAGACGCATTTCGACAATCTTGTTACCTACAAGAACCGCAATGGCGGCTTCTGGGGCCGCGGCGAATTGTTTGTCGTCACCAATCTGAAGACGGCGGACAATGCCATTGGTTACACGATGTCGTCCGGTGACTTCGGCCGCGAAGCGTTTACCTCGCGGGTGGAGGATTCGCTGTTCGTGGGCGAAACCGACAACATCGGCAACCCGGTAACGCCGGAGGAAAAGGCCTATGGCCGCAGCCTGCCGAAGCGCAAGGTTCCCGACTTCCCGATCCACGGCTACCAGTACTACGACTACCGGGTTGACGTGGTGAACTCCACGTTCGTCAATTACCAGGACAACAAACAGCGCGAATCAGGTGCGCTGTCGTGGCTGCTGTTCACCAGCTCTGGCGTGACTACCGAAAACACCGTCAAGGGCGCGAAATTCGTCAATGCCAAGCCCGTGCATTTCCCGAAATACGACAAGCGGTTCGATAACGACAACCGCGGTGGTATCGCCTTCCGCACGCTGGCGATCCACGATCTGGACGGCTCGGCCACCGGCATCCCCAACTCTTACGTGCTGCTGAACGACGGCGAGAACGACAGCGTCGCCACCGACAGCACCTGCAAGATCCAGCCGACCTGGAACGCCTCTGTGTGCACCGGCGATGTCGGCCGCCTGTATCTGCGCGGCGCTGCCCCTGCTGCTGGTCCTGGCATTGGCGCTCCGCGCGCTGCCAACGCTGCGCCTGGTGCGGGTGCTGCTGCCAGTGTTCTGGGCGCAACTGCTCCTGCTGTACCGGTAGCCGCAGCACCGGCCGCCCGGCCTGCCCCACAACCAGAACTGCCAGTGGTGCTCAGCCGCAATGGCAAGGAATTCCACATCGGCAACCAGAGCACCGTGCGCGCCGGCACCGAGATCCTAGTAAAAACCGAAAGGCCTGAAGTTTCTTTCAGCTTGAGCGAGATGAACAAGGATTCATGGGTCATCTTCGAACTGCCGGGTTTCGCCAAGGCAACATCCGGGACGGAGCTGAGCAGCATTGACGCCTTGCGCAAGGCGAGCGAGACCGCGTATTTCAAGGACAAGGACGCACTGTGGGTCAAGCTGATAGTGCCGGCGGATCCGGAGCCGCCGGTGCGGCCGACGCTGATGCAAACGAGCATAACGGTGACGAGGTGATGGCACAGACTCCGTATGCGAAGGATGCGTGTGAGAACTACACAGATAGCTGGGGGACCACGAAGTAAATAGTAGCCCTCTCAAAACTAAAGGCGCTGGCGCGATGCAGTGCGTTTTTTTGCGCGGGATGATTGCTAGATCAGATGAGAAAACGAGACCCCGCGAAGATGGGGGTTTCGTTTTGGGGAAGCTAATGGCTAACCATTCCGAATGATGGGTTCTAACAACTTCCTAGCAAGATGTCGAACGACAGGAACCACCACACCGTCTCCCGTTAAGTGATATGCGTCGTAATAATTTTCAGGCAATCGATAAGCTTCCGGTAGCCCCATTAGACGCGCAGTTTCTCGACTTGAGATCAATCTAGAACGAACTCTTTTTCCCTGAACAACTAAAATAAGCTGACGTGAGGCTCCTCCAGTGGGAGTCCTTAGACAGCCGGCTAATTTCTCGAAGCGGACTTCGGCTCGTTGAATATTTTTCTTACCTGATTCGTTTGGGCGCATCCTCTTATAAATGCAGCCAACTGTTTTCTTGCCTAATTTCTTAGCAGTCGCGACTTTCTTCTTATTAATGTCAGTCATCATATTCAATATTCGGCGGGTTTGTGTGGGGCTATGCCAGTCAACCCCTGAAGGGTTGCTTTCTATCAGATCGGCAAAGTCCTTTTTTCGCTCTGACGCTTTCGGTAACTTCCACCACATCCAATTTTCTTTTATTTTTTTGGGGAGTTTTGAATAAGCTCTTTGAAGAGCCTGTGGGTGCCAA
>DATJXP010000366.1:0-6599 GCA_035500035.1 Candidatus Acidiferrum sp.
CGCCTTCGCCGAGCCGGTAGGCGCCGGCGATTTCCAGCGCTTCGCGGTCCCATACGATCAGGTGACGGTAGTGGCGGTCGAAGTGATCGAGGTCGCGCCGCTTGCCGGTGCCTTCGCCGACGCGGCGGAACGCGAGTTCGCGCAGGCGGCCGATTTCGCGGATCACGGCGGAGTCGGGGAACCAGTCGAACAAAATGATGGCGTTGTTGTCGCGCGTTAGCCCGAGCAGTTCGCCGCGTTTGAGTTCCTGTTGCAGTTGCTGGCGGTTTTCCGGATGGGCGATGGCGCGCTCGGTTTCGAATACGCGGGCGCCGGGTTTCTCCAGCTTGTACAGATGACGGCGCAGGCGGTTGACCAGCGTGCGGTCCTGCACTTCGTCCGAATGCAGTTTGCGCGCGGGGATCATTTCGCCGACGCGGAAACTGATTACCTTCGAGCGTTGCTTGAACAATTCATCCGGCAGCAGCATGGTGCCGGCCGGTTTCCAGAACATCGACGCACAGTAGAACAGCAGCGAGTTGCGCGCCTTCACCAGCACCGGCAACAGCGGCGCCTTGGCCTTGCGCGCCAGGTGCAGAAAGCCCGGGCGCCACGCCGGATCGCTGACGCCGAACGGACTCGCACGCGACACTTCGCCCGACGGAAACACCAGCACGGCTTGTTCCTGTTCGAGCGCGGTCAACGCGTGCTTGTAACTGCGGATTGCGCTGCCGCCGCCCATGTTGTCGAGCGGGATCAGGAATTGTTCGAGCGCGCTGACGTGCGACAGCATGTCGTTGGCGATCACCTTGACATCGCGCCGCACTTCGCCGACCAGCCGCAGCAAGGCGAGGCCGTCGAGCGAGCCGATTGGATGATTGGCGTAGATGACGACGCGGCCGCTGTCGGGAATGTTGGCCCTGTCTTGCGCGCTGACGGTGTAGCTGAAATCAAGATGTTCGAACACGCGGTCTATCCACTGGAAGCCGCGCACGTCGCTGTTGTCGCGCAGGAACGCATTGATCTCGTCTTCGTGGATCAGCTGGCGCAGCAGCGAAAACGCCGATTTGCGCAGCAGCGCCGGCGTCGTGGAGAGACGGGGAAACTTGGCGGAAACCGCCGCTTCGATGTTGATCATGACGGCAGACTCAGGCTGTGAGTTTGAGGGGAACCACGGTCTCTTGCAGCGACTGGCTGTCCTGCCAGTGCAGCACGTGGAATTCACCGTGCAGGTCTTCGGCGATGGCGGTACAGCTTTCCACCCAGTCGCCGCAATTGAAATACTGCACGCCGCCGATGGTGCGCTGGCTGGCGTGATGGATGTGACCGCACACCACGCCGTCATGGCCGCGGCGGCGGGTTTCGTGCGCTACCGCTTCTTCGTAATCGGCAATGTAGGTGGCGGCAGTCTTGACCTTGCGTTTCACCGCAGTGGCCAGGCTCCAGTACGGCAGATGAAACAACCGGCGGCAATGATTGACGACACCGTTGATGCCTTGCAGCAACGTGTAGCCGGCATCGCCGAGCAGCGTCACCAGTTTGGGATGGCGGGTGGCACCGTCGAAAATGTCGCCGTGCACGACCCACAGTTTGTCGCCGCGCAGCGTGGTGTGTATCGTTTCATGTAACACGCGGATATTGCCCATCTGCAGCAGATGGCCGTGCAGGTAGCCGCGCAGGAATTCGTCGTGGTTGCCGGGAATGTAAGTGACTTGCGTGTGTTCTTTCTCTGCCATGCGCAGGATGCGGCGCAGCACCTTGTTGTGATCGCTCGGCCAGTACCACTTGCTGGTGGAGATGCGCCAGCCGTCGATGATGTCGCCTACCAGGTAGAGCTGTTTGCAGGGGTGGGACTTGAGAAAAGCCAGCAGTTGGGCGGCCTTGCAGCCGCGGGTCCCAAGATGTACATCGGAAATCCAGAGGGCATTCCAGCGGGTTTGTTCCATCCGGGCGTTCCTGTGGTTCCAAAAATGAGAGTACGATAGGGCCACAGCGTTAAACGCTGATGAAAACAGAGTAAATATTCCCGGTATTTGGACGTTACCAGTTGTGGGAGCCCAAACACTTGGAAACCCCGTGAAACGAGCTTTTGCCAGAATATTGCAGTCCTTGCTTGATTGGCTGGATCCCAAAGCCAAAGGCAACGTGTTGACGCCCGAACAGTACGGTATGGCCCTGAAAGGAGCGACGCTGGGCTTCTTCGACTGGGACATCCCCACCAACCATTACCAGGCCGACGAAAGTTGGCTGGCCCTGCTCGGCTATCAGCCGGGCGAACTGGAAACCACACCCGACACGCTGCGCGCGCTGACCCATCCCGCCGATCGCGAGATCACCGAGCGTCGTGTGCTGCAAGCCATCGCCAAGGACGACCAGTTCGCCATCGAATTCCGCGGTCTGCACAAGCAAGGCTACGTCTGCTGGATGCGCACCGTCGGTTCGGTATTGAAGCGCGACAGGAAAACCGGCGCGCCGCTGCGGGTGTGCGGCGCGATGCAGGACATCAGCAGTCTCAAGCGGCATGAACTCGAGCGCGACGAGTTCCTGAAGTTTTTCCAGTTGTCGTCGCACCTGATGATGATCTCGACCGTGGACGGCAAGGTGCTGAAGGTCAACCAGGCCGCGCTCGACACCTTTGGCTACACCGAGGACGAGCATTACACGATGAACGTGATGGACCTGGTCCATCCCGACGATCTCGAGCGTACCCGGTCGGAAATAGGCCGGCAGATGCAGACCGGCCAC
Source organism: Candidatus Acidiferrum sp. (assembly GCA_035500035.1). Classification (GTDB taxonomy): domain Bacteria; phylum Pseudomonadota; class Gammaproteobacteria; order Pseudomonadales; family Pseudohongiellaceae; genus CAILUG01. The sequence goes on from DATJXP010000366.1 coordinate 2,725, forward strand.
ACGCTGCAATTCGAGAACCGCTGCCGCTGCAAGGACGGCAGTTATCGCTGGCTGTCGTATCGCGCCACCTACGACCCGGTGGCGGAATTGTCGTACGTCACCGCGCTCGACGTCACCGACAGCAAACGCATCCAGGAAGAATTACGCCAGCACCAGAACCGCTACCTGGCGCTGGTCAACCACACCAACGACGTGATCATGGAGTTCGATCGCGCGCATCGCCACATCTACGTCAACGACGTGGTGACCGAAATCATCGGCATGCCGCCTTCGGCTTTTCTCGGCAAGACCCACGACGAGATGGGCTTCCCCAAGCATCTGTGCGAACTGTGGGAAGACGCCATCGAACGCGTGTTCCACAGCGGCAAGCCGTACACGACCTATTTCGAGGCCGACAATCCCGGCGGCTCGATGCGGGTGGATTGGAGCGTGTTCCCGGGCCTCGTCATCGACGGGGAAGTGATAACCGTGCTGAACGTGTCGCGCGACATCACGCAGTACATGAAGATGGAAGAAGAACTGCTGCGCATGCAGAAGCTGAGCAGCCTCGGCGTGCTGGCCGGCGGCATCGCCCACGACTTCAACAACATTCTCACCATCCTGTTCGGCAACATCGCGCTGGCCAAGAGCATGCTTGGCGACGGTCACGTCAGCCACGATGCGCTGGAGAAGGCCGAAGTCGCCTTCCATCGCGCCACCCATCTGACCGGCCAACTGCTGACGTTCGCCAAGGGCGGCGAGCCGGTGAAGCAGGACGTCAGCATCAAGGCGGTGATCGAAGAAGTGGTGCGGTTCGATCTGTCGGGCAGCAACGTCAAGCTGGTGTTCGAATCGCCGGCCGACCTGTGGCGGGCGTGGGTGGACAAAGGCCAGGTGTCGCAGGTGTTCTCGAATCTTGCCACCAATGCGCTGCAGGCGATGCCGCAGGGCGGGCACCTGTACATTTCCATCGAGAATTGCCGGGTTGATCGTGGCGACGTGCCGGGCCTGCACGAGGGCAATTACCTCAGGTTCCTGGTGCGCGACGAAGGCGGGGGTATCAAGGCCGAGCATCTGGACAAGATCTTCGATCCGTACTTCACCACCAAGAACAAGGGCAGCGGGCTCGGGCTCGCCACCGTGCACTCGATCGTCAGCCGGCATGGCGGCCACATCTCGGTGGAATCGGAGGAGGGCAACGGCACGCGGTTCACGCTGTACCTGCCGGCTTCCGGCAAGGGAATCGCCGAGAAGGCCGCACAGCCGGCGGCGCGTCCGGTGCCGCAATCCGGCCAGGCTCGCATCCTGCTGATGGACGACGAGGACATGATCTGCCAGTTGTGCACCACGTACCTGACCGGGCGCGGCATGCGGGTGGATCGCGCGCGCGACGGCCGCGAAGCGATCAGGATGTATTTTGCGGCGGCCAATGCCGGCCAACGCTACGACTGCCTGATCATGGACCTGACCATCCCCGGCGGCATGAGCGGCAAGGACGCGCTGGTGGAAATCCGCAATCAGGACACCTCGGTGCGCGCCATCGTCTCCAGCGGTTATGCCGCCGACCCGGTGATGGCCAACTTCCGCGAATACGGCTTCCGCGGCTTCATGCCCAAGCCGTTCAAACTGGCGGCGCTGCACGACGAGATCGTGCGGGTGCTGGGCGAAGCGGCCTGACGTAAACCCGGGTTTGCTCCTATACTCGCCACCCTCGATCCCTTGCCTCGGAGCACGCACCATGATCCTGTTCGGTATTTCCGTTTCTCCCTTCGCCCGCAAAGTGCTGATCTACGCCGCCGAACGTGGCATCGCGCTGGAAAACCGCCCGCTGAGCCCGCATGCCGACGACGCCGCGTTCCGCGCCGCCAGCCCGACCGGCAAGATCCCGGCCCTGCAGGACGGCGATTACACGCTGGCCGATTCCAGCGCCATCGTGCAGTACCTGGAAGCCAAGTTTCCCGCCAACACGCTGATCCCGGCCGAAGCCAGGGCGCGCGGCAAGGTGGCCTGGTTCGACGAATACGCCGACACCGTGATGTTCCCGGTCGGCACCGTCATTTTCTTCAACCGCGTAGTGATGCCGAAGCTGCGCCGCCAACAGGGCGACCTGAAGGCCGCCGACGATGCCGAAGCCAACAAGTTGCCGCTGCTGCTGGCCTACCTGGAAAGCTGTGCGCCGGCCCAGGGTTTTCTGGTCGGCGATGCGTTGACGCTGGCCGACATCACCATCGTTACCCAGTTGATCAACCTCGAACACGGCGGCGTGCCGGTCGATGCCGCCAGGTACCCGAAACTTGCCGCTTACTACGCCCGCATCGCGGCGCGGCCGGCGTTCCGTGCGCTGATTGACAGCGAGCGCAAATTGTTCGGTATGAGCTAAACATTCTGGCAATTTCGTACAGGTTCAGGAAAATGGGCTCTGACCCCATTTACGCAGTGACGCTATAGATAGAGGCAGTTATGGCAATTCTGGCGATGGCCGATCTCGACTTGGCCGGCAAGCGGGTGCTGATCCGCGAAGACCTCAACGTACCGGTCAAACACGGCAAGATCGTGAACGACGCCCGCGTGCGCGCGGCGCTGCCCACGCTCAAACTGGCGTTGCAGAAGGGCGCCAAGGTGATTGTGATGTCGCACCTCGGCCGCCCGAAAGAGGGCGTGCCGATTGCGCAGCAGCCGGATTCGATGATGGCGCCGGTGGCCGCGCACCTGTCGTCGCTGCTCGGCAAGGACATCAAGGTGATGCCGCAGGGTTTCAGCGCCGCCGATTCGCAGGCGTTGAAGGCCGGTGACTGCGTGCTGCTGGAAAACGTGCGCTGCAATGTCGGCGAGAACGACAACGCTGACGCCATCGCGCAGTATTACGCCTCGCTGTGCGACGTGTTCGTGATGGACGCGTTCGGCACCGCGCACCGTGCGCAGGGCAGCACGCATGGCGTCGCCAAATTTGCCGCCGTGGCCTGCGCCGGTCCTTTGTTGAAAGCCGAACTCGATGCGCTTGATCGCGCGCTGAAGAGCCCGGTGCGGCCGTTGCTGGCTGTGGTCGGCGGCGCCAAGGTGTCGAGCAAGTTGCAGGTGCTGGAATCGCTGGCGAAGAAAGTCGATGCGCTGGTGGTTGGCGGCGGCATTGCCAATACGTTTCTTGCTGCCGCCGGCAAGCCGGTCGGCAAATCGCTGGTAGAACACGACATGGTCGAGCAGGCCAAAAAGATCATGGCGCAGACGCACATCCCATTGCCGGTTGACGTAGTAGTGGCCAGCGAATTCAAGGAAGACGCGGCGCCGACGATCAAGAGCGTCGATGCGGTGACTGCCAACGACATGATTCTCGACATCGGCCCCCAATCGGCGCAGGCGCTGGCCGACGCCATCGCCAAGGCCAAGACCATTTTGTGGAACGGCCCGGTCGGTGTGTTCGAGTTCGCCAACTTCGCCAAGGGCACCGAAGCAGTCGCGAAGGCAATTGCGGCGAACAATGGCTTCTCGATCGCCGGCGGCGGCGAAACCATCACCGCGATCGAGAAATACGGCATCGAAAACCAGATTTCCTACATCTCCACCGGCGGCGGCGCGTTCCTTGAGTTCGTGCAAGGTGATGTGCTGCCGGCAGTGGCAATTCTCGAAGAGAGAGGCAAATAAACACGGCGTCAGAGTCGATTAAACAAGTGTCTGACAGCTAGTCGCGGCGAGCCAGTCGTGCCAAGGAGGGAGCGGGAGCGACCGGATGCACGACTGGGGAGCGCAAGCGATTAGCTAGCACCAAATCCTGATCGACTCTGACATCAGAATTTCATTTCAGCTAGAGAGGTATCAATCATGGCACTCATCAGTCTCCGTCAATTGCTCGACCACGCCGCCGAACACGACTATGGCGTTCCGGCCTTCAACATCAACAA
>DATJXP010000367.1:0-10136 GCA_035500035.1 Candidatus Acidiferrum sp.
GGGAACGACGATGACGCAGGAAGTGCGCCTGTCGTTGACCGGTTATTACCAGGTGTTCACGACGTCGGGCTCGGTGCTGGTGGCGGTCAATCCCGACTTGCGCGAATCCGACCTCGCTCCGATGACGGCGAAGTCGTTGCAGGATTGGCAGACCAGCATGGCCAGTGCCTCGAACTCCGGCTCGGCAGTGGCGACCGACGTTGACGTTGCCGCGCGCGGCAACAAGGACAAGGATCAAATCGAACTCTGGCGTTTCTTTTTATTGGGCATGGCAGTGCTGGTGGTGGCGGAATCGCTGCTCGGCAATCGTTACCTGAACCTCAAGACGGGTACCTTCTGATGAATGCGACCGACAAGCTCGAACATTACCTGGAATCGTTCCGGCTGCGCCTGCGCAAACTGTTGTTGCTGCGCGGCGGCGCGGTGCTTACCAGCGTGGTGCTGGTGGTGGTCGCCATCGGCGCGTGGTTTTCGGTGGCGAGCGGATTTGCGCCGCTGACGATCAGCGCGTTCCGCGTGCTGTTGGTTCTCGCCGTCGTCGGCGTGGTGCTGGTGTGGTTCCTCGATCCGCTGCAACGCTTGAAGGAGCGGCTGGATCGTCAGGTCGAACAACGGCTGCCGGAAGCCAACGGCCGCATCGAAACCTACGTGCAGCACAAGTCCGAACAGAACCCGTTCATCGATCTGCTGGCCGAAGACGCGCTGAAGATCAGCGATGCGCATCCGGTGGAAACGCGGATCCCGCAGAAAGAGTTGATGCTGGCCGGCGGTGTGCTGGCAGTGGCGACGCTGTTGTTCGTGTACCTGATCGGCTTTGCGCCCGGCATGATGAACTACGCGTCGCGCAACCTGGTGGCCGGCTGGATAGTACCCGGCCTGTTGCCGCCGCAGACGATCACGGTGACGCCGGGCGACCAGAACGTGCGTCGCGGCAGTTCGTTGCGCATCACTGCGGCAATGAGCGGATTCGATCCGGCCGACTCTTCGATTCACATCCTCGACCAGAGCGGCAAATGGCAGGAAGTTGCCATGGTCAAAGGCCCGCTTGGTTTCGAGTTCACGTTCTTCTCGATGCAGGACAACGCGAAGTACTACGTCAGCAGCAGCGGCCTGCGTTCGCCGGAGTACGGCGTCAACGTGGTGGATATTCCCGGCATTGAAAAACTGGAAGTGACCTATCACTTCCCCGACTGGACCGCGCGCGAACCGGAAACCTCGCCCAACGGCGACATCATGGCGCTGCCGGATACACGCGTGTCGCTGAAAGTCACCACCACGCAACCGCTGAAGGATGGCGTGCTGGTGTTGAACGGCACCAATCAACAGATGAAGCTCGATGGCGCGGATGCCAGCGGCGAATTCACCGTCAGCGCCGACGGCCAGTATTACCTCGCCACTCGCGTCGGCAACGAAGTGGTGCGATTGTCGGATGATTACTTCATCAAGCTCACTGCCGACCAGAAGCCCGACCTGAAGATCGTCAAACCCAACGGCGACTACAACGCCAGCAGCATCGAAGAGGTGCTGACGAAGATCGAAGCAACCGACGACTACGGCCTCAAGTCGGTGGCGTTGCAGTATTCGGTCAACGGCAGCCCGTTCCAGAAGATAGACCTGATGAAGCAGCCGGTGCGCGAGTTGAAGGCCGAACATTTGTTCATGCTGGAAGATCTGCGTTCGCCGCGAAAACAGACGACCACGGCCAACGTCGGCAAGTTCAACGTGGTGCTCGACGATAAACCGAAAGAAGACAAGGCATCAGACAAGAAAGACGACAAGAACGCTGCACCGATCATGGACCCGCTGCAACCAGGCGACTTGATCACGGTGTATGCCGAAGCCAGCGATCGCACGCAGACGGTACGCACCGACATGTTCTTCATCCAGGTGCAGCCGTACAACCGCCGTTACTCGCAATCGCAACTGTCCGGTGGCGGCGGCGGTGGTGGCGGTGCCGGCAACCAGCAGGACGAAATTTCCAAGCGTCAGCGCCAGATCATCGTCTCCACCTGGAACCTGATTCGCGACAAGGCCGCGGGCGATACCAACGGTCAAGTTGAAATCAACGCCAAGTTGCTGGCCGACTTGCAGAAGACGCTGGCCGAACAGGCCAAGACGCTGGCGGATCGCGCCCGCGCGCGCCAACTCGACAACGACGACCGCATCAAGGAGTTCGTCGGCAACATGGATCTGGCGGTGCAGAGCATGCAACCGGCCTCTGACGACCTGGCGAAAATTGCCTTGAACGATGCGATCCAACCGGCACAGGAAGCGCTGCAACATCTGCTGCGCGCCGAATCGGTGTTCAACGACATCACGGTGACGCAGCAGCGTGGCGGCGGTGGTGGCGGTGGCGGCGGACGTTCGGGCCAGGATTTGGCCGAGATGTACGAACTCGAGATGGACCTGTCGCTGAACCAGTACGAAACCGCCAACAACGTTTCGCCGCAGCAACAGCAGCAGCAAGCCGACGACTTGATGAAGAAACTGGACGAGCTGGCCAAGCGGCAGCAGGAACTCGCCAACAACCTGCGCAACCAGCGCCAGCTGACCGACGCGCAGCGTTATCAGCAGGAAATGCTGAAACGGCAGGCGGAAGAATTGCAGAAGCAGTTGCAGCAAATGCAACAGCTGCAACGCGGCCAGCAGACCGCGCAGCAGTCGGGACAGCAAGGGCAACAGGGACAGCAAGGACAACAAGCGCAGAATGGCCAGCAAGGCCAGAGCGGCAGCGCCGGCCAACAGGGTCAGTCGTCGCAGCAAGCGCAAAACGGCGGCCAGAACGGACAGCAAGGCAACTCGCAACAAGGTGGCCAGCAACAGCTGACGCAGAGCGAACTGCAACGTCGCATCGACAGCGCTCTGCGTGCGATGAACCAGACCCAGCAAGGACTGCAAGGCAAGGGCTCCACCGACGAAATGCTGCGCGCGGCGCAGGAAGCCAGTCGTCAGTTGCAAGCCGCGCGCAGCCAGATCGCGCAGGATCAGCAGAGTGGTATGCAACAGACTTTCGACAACATGGCCAATCGCGCCCAGCAAATGTTGCGCGACCAACAACGCATGGAGCAGCAACTGCAAGCCGCGATGCAAAAAGCGGTGAAGGATCGCGAGAGCGGTGCCGATCCGAAAAGCCGCGGCATGAGCGAAGCGGACGAAACCAAACTGGCCGACGAAAAACGCCAGCTCTCGGCGCAACTGCAAGCGTTGCAACAGCAGATGACGACGGCGATGAGCAGTTTCGGCAAGGACCAGCCGCAGGCCAGCAACGAACTGCAACACGCCAACAGCGAAATGAGCGCCAACCAGTTGCAACAGGCAATCAACGATGCAGCGGTCTATATCGATGCCGGTTACGGGCTGTACATCGCCGGCAACGAAAGCGGCGTTACCGCCGGCGTGCGCAACCTGGCGCAGCGGCTGCAGCAGGCGCAAAAACTGGTGGCCAGTTCAACCGCCTCCGGCGGCAACGAGCTCGACCGCACGCGGCAGCAGATCCAGGACCTGCGTCAGCAATTGCAGCAACTGGCGCAGAACCAGGGCAACAATCAGGCTAATAACAACGGGCAAGGCCAGCAGCAAAACGCCAACGGCCAAGGCCAACAAGGTGGCAACGCCAACCAGGGCGGCAACAATAATCAGGCTGGCAATCAAGTCGGCAACCAGGTCGGCGGTTACGGTGGCGGCGATTATCTGCGCGGCGGCCGCGTGGGCGGCAACTGGGACGACTATCGCGATTGGGCTGCCGGCCCGATCCGCCTGCCGCAGGGTTTCTACGACAACTACGACAATGTGGTGCGCCGCGCGCGCGACGCCGTCAATGGCGCCGATCTGACGCCGGAGCAACTGAAACAGATCTACGACCTGCTGCGGCAATTGCAGTCCAACCGCCCGAACCGCAACGACATCATCCTGAATCAGGACTACGGCACCATGCTGACCGCGCTGGAACAGTTGGAGCTGAACCTGAAGCAGAAAGATGCCGGCAAGGACAGCGGCAACGTGCGCACCGTGCAGGGCGATGCGGTGCCGGAGCAGTACCAGGAGTCGGTGGCCGAGTATTTCCGCCGGTTGAGCAAGCAGCAGTAATTTGTCGGTTCGGGTGCGGCGTCACATTCGGCCCTTCGGTGTGTGCTGTAACTGTGAACTGCCGCAAAGATGGGCGCTTTGCAATACGTTATCTGCTCTCCAAAGAAAGTGTGCGTGATATCACATTTTTTTTGGGTTTTGGGTTGACCTACCTACTGGCTATTTATTACGATTCCCATACATCTCATTTACTTTTCCGTTACAGCCCATTCGTCACCCAGAAGGTGATTTTGCTTGAAAATCAAAGGACTGAGCTGACAAGCAGGCTGGAAATCGGGTCATTTTTCAAAGGAGTAGGTTATGGCAGGTTTAGATTCCGCAGTCGCTGGCATTTCCGGCGCCACAGTCGACACCAGTACTAATACTGTTACTTTTAAATCCGGGGGCACCCTTTCCGCCTCCCAAACGAATGACCTGAACAACATTATTTCGCCTTACGGCACCATCAGCGCCTCTGGCTCCACGACCGTCGATCTGAGCGGCGACTCGCAGCTGATCCACCAGGGCAGCAGCACCGGCACTCTCAACATCATTACTGCCGGTACCACGGACAACACCGTCAGCTTGAGCGTAGGTGCTTCAGGATTAAGCCAAAAAATTGCCGATGCCACGATTCCTGCTGGTGTTTCGCTTGGCGCAGACAGCCATGTCGGCGAAACCCTTACCAACGTGACAGTGCATGGCGGCGGCGGTGACCTCCTCTCTACCGCCTTTTATGGCAGTGCCACAGTCAGCGGTAGCGGGTCGAACACAATTACTTCCGCTTCCACCAGCGTTTTCGTCAACCCGACCAATGAGCAACAGTACACCGGCGCCAAGGCCTATGACCTGTCTACCCTTCATTTCTCGGGCAAGACCGTGGACTTGACCTTGGCGACTATCGGGAAGGTCAAACTCCCCAACGCTCCCATCAGCGGTGATACGGGCAGCACGGTGGTTACCGGCATCACGCATAGTGCGGATTCGCTGGTCGGCGCCAACGACATCATGCTCGATGCCACCGGCACGTCCAACAACCCGATTGTTTTTGCCATCAATCTGGCCGGCGTGACGAACACCGTCGCGTTGAAAGGCGTCTCCGGTGCCATCTTGGCTGGCGACGGCACAGTACGCATTGACGACAACAACTCTGTCTTCATCACCAGCGACATTGGTGCCCAGAACATTACCGGCGGTGGCGGCAACGACACCCTGGTTGGTGCCGGCAACGACACGCTGACCGGCGGCGCCGGCGCAGACGTGTTCGGTTTCCAGGCCAAGGGCCATTACGTCATCACCGACTTCAACAAGGCCTCCGACACGCTGGCTTTCAACTTCTCCAACCTCCACACGTTGAGCGACCTGGCCGCGAAGGTGACCAGCGTGGTCACGACCGCCACCGACATCACCTACAACTTCGGGCCCGACAGCTCGATCACGCTGGTGGGCGTCTCTGCCACCGATATCACGGCCGGTATGATCAAATTCCAGATTTCCTGATCTCTGGCCTGATCGCTCGCTCTGACGACAAAGCCCGCTTATGCGGGCTTTGTTTTTGGACGACAATGCCTCGATGAATTACCGCATTCCGCACATTTCGCCGCTTGTCATGCACGACCGCCGGTTGTGGGGCTGGGCTGTGGGTCCGGGCCTCGGCTTCGCGTCGATCTCGCTGCTGCTCGACAACCACCAGGTCGCGACCGAACTCACGGGGCAACACTTGCCTGCGGCGGTGACGCGCGTCATCGGCAAGCCCGTGCATGCGACGGCCGGTTTTTGCTTTGCGCTGCCGGCAGCTCTGGGCGATGGTTTCGCCCATCAATTGCAGGTTGTACTGAACGATGGGACTGACGGCTTGTTCAGCCCGCTGCTGACCCTGCCGGCTGCACCGATACGTGGCGAGGTCCGTCAACAGGCTGATCAGCTGATTGGAACTGTGTGGTTCGAATCCCGACCAAGCAAGAAAGAGCGTTTGCTGATTTGCGACGACGCCGGCGAAGTGGCGTCGCAAATATTGTTGAGTGCTGTCGCCACTTCTGAAGCCCACGGATATCCAGCACATTTCACCGCGCCGTTGCGCGGCCTGGCCCATGCCAAATTACACGTCAGCTGCAATGGCCAACCATTACGCGGCTCACCTCTCGTTGTCGCCGAGCAGGTGATGGGCGCAGTCGAAAAAGTGACGTCGAGTTTTATCCGCGGCTGGGCCTTCGATCAGCTCGATCCGTCGCGCGTAATCGAGCTGGCACTGCGCATCGACGGCAAGAAGCTGTGGTGGTTTCGCACTCAGCATGCGCGTGACGATCTGGTCGAGCGTTTGTCGCTGCCGGCCGGGATCGAAGCCGCACCGGGTTTCCAGTTGCAGACACCGCCAATACTGCAGGACGGTCAGCATCATTTGGTGGAAATATTCATAGCTTCCAGCGGGCGTCTGCTCGATCACGGCATGCAGCACCTGTTGTGGGAACCGGTGGGCAAGCGGTATCGGCCGGCACCGGTATCCGTCACGTCAGCGACCAAATCGCGCAGGTTCCCGCCCCCTGCCGTCTCCATCGTCATTCTCAATCGCAATGGCGCCGGCGTGCTGGCGGAATTGCTCGCCAGTTTCGAACGCCACAACCGCACGCTGCCGGCCGAACTGATCGTGGTCGATCACGCTTCTACCGACGGCAGTCGCGCGTTGCTGAAACAGTGGCAACGCCGGCTCGATCTCAACATCGTGCCGCTCAAGCGCAACGATTCGTTCTCGGCCTCGTGTAATCGCGGTGCGGCGCTCGCGCGCAGTCCACTGCTGCTGTTCCTGAACAACGATATCGTCTGGCTGCATGATGCGTTGCCAGCAATGGTGGACTCGCTGCGCGACGAGCAAGTCGGCATCGTCGGCCTCAAACTGCTGAAGGTGGTCGGCGAAGTGCGCGGCGATCAACATCACACCACCGATGTGCAGCATCTTGGCGTACGTTTCGCACTGGACCCGGCTCGCCCGCTTTTTTATTGGCCCACCGAAGTCGATCCTTACACGCCGGGCGAAAAAGACGAGTATGGTCCCCTGCCAGTGCCGGCGGTGACCGGCGCTGCGCTGTTGTGTCGCAAGCGGGATTTCGATGCCGTCGGTGGCTTCGATACCGGCTATTTCTACCTGTTTGAAGACATCGAACTGTGCCTGCGCCTGAGCCGGCGCATGAACAAGCGCGTCATCTGCCGCAACGATTGCGTGGCATTGCATCATCACGGACTTACCCGTCTGTCCAATCGTGAACACCCAAAGCCCGAACGAACCCTGCAGAATTTCACGCTGCTGCAACGTCACGTCGGCTTCTGTCTCAAGCAGAGTTGGTGGCGCAGCTTGCTTGCAGGAGACGGTTTCTACACCCGCGAAACCTTGTGCATCGGCCTTGTCGGCACGGCGGAAAAGTTGGCACCGGCTCTGGCGGCAACGTGGCCGCGGGCCGACATCCGGCTGCTGGGCCCTGAGACGGCATGGAAGCAAGCCGATGCCTTCCACGTTTTGGTGATTGGGGATCCTCTTTACGACATCCGCACGCTGCAACAACCTCGCAGCGATTTGTTGACAGTCGCCTGGATCGAAGGCGAGCCGGCCAAGTGGGCCACGCAGCCATGGTGGGATCAGTTCGGCGCAGTGCTGGCCCCTAGGGCACGTGCGGCCAAATTCGCCGCTGCGCTGCGGACCTGCGTCCATGGCAGTAATGCCCGCGCGCCGCTAGCATTCCTGCTCGATCCAGACCAGCCGCGCCTGCGCACGCTGATCCGCAGTGAACATCGCGACCTACTGGCGCTGCGCCGGGCGCGACAGCTGCAAGCACAACTACGCAAAGCCGGAATAGCGTGCTGGCTCGACGATGATGCCACACCGCCGCGCATGATCGATGTCTGTGTCAAGCTCACGCGCTCGCGTGCAACGCAAGCCCTGACGAGCAGTGTCGAAGCTGGCGCCATGTATGTCGAATGGCCGGAATCCCGGCGCGCTCCGACTGCGCGCTGGCTGATGTCTGAATTGGAGAAGCACGTTGGAAATACTGATCATTCATCCTAATTTTCCGGGCCAATTCCGCAACCTTGCCGCGTCGCTCGTCCGCATGCCGGGGATGAAAGTGTTCGGGCTCGGTGACGCTGAGTGGACGTCCGACATCCCGCAGGTGGAAGGCGTGAAGCTTCTTACCTACCCCGCACCTGCCAAGCCGGAGAACAAGGACGCTCTGCATCCCTATGTCCGCCGTTACGACGAATTCGTTCGCCGCGGCGTACAGGCGATCAACACATTGTCCGCGTACAAGGTGGACCTTTACCTGGAACCCGATGTCATCATCGTGCATCCCGGTTTCGGCGATGGGCTGTTCCTGAAAGACTTGTTCCCGGCCACGCGCATCATTGGCCTGTTCGAGTTTTACTATTCCCGCTATGGTGCCGACGTCGGCTTCGACCCTGAATTCCCCGCCAATCTCAACGACATCTTCCGCGTGCGCGCGCTCAATGCCGCGCAATTGATGGCGCTCGACTGCTGCGACATCGGGATTTCGCCCACACAGTGGCAGCGCAGCCGGTTTCCCGAAGTGTGGCAACAGAAACTGCAGGTGCTGCACGAAGGCATTGATACGAAACGCGTGGCGCCGAACCCGGCAGCTTCGGTGCAGCTGAAGGATGGCACCGTCTTGCGCGCCGGCGACGAAGTGCTGACCTATGTTGGCCGCTGTCTCGAACCCTATCGTGGCTATCACATCTTCATGCGCGCGCTGCCGGCCATTCTAGCGGCGCGCCCCAACTGTCACGTGGTGATCGTCGGTGCAGACAAGCTCGGCTATGGCACGTCGCCTCCCAAGGGCACCACGTTCAGGGAACACTATCTGGCGGAAGTGCAAGGTCGACTCGACATGTCGCGCGTACATTACGCCGGTGCACTCGTTTACGATGATTTCATCCGCGTGCTGCAGATCTCGCGCGTGCACGCTTACTTGACCTCTCCCTTCGTCCTGTCGTGGTCGATGATGGAGGCAATGTCCGCGGGCTGCCTGGTGCTGGGCTCGGCGACGCCGCCAGTCGAAGAGCTGATCCGCGACGGCGAAAATGGCTTGTTGTTTCCGTTCCACAGTCCACAAGCCTTGGCTGATCGCGCCATCGACGCCTTGGCCAATCCGCAGCGATACCAACGCTTGCGGTCCGCGGCACGCCAGACGATCATTGACCATTACGATTTCGAGACCAAAACGCTGCCGGCGTACCTGCGCCTGCTGCACCCGTGAGGAAGCAAACGATGTCCAAGAAAGTCGCCGCCCTGCTCGCGCAGGCTTCGCAGAAACTCGAAAAATACGATCTCGGTTCGGCCATGCAACTGTATCGGGAAGCGCTGAGTCTGGACCCGGACAGCGGCGCTGCCGCAATGGGGCTGGCGATGGTGCTGAACCGCAATGGGCAGGCCAGCGAAGCGTTGCCACTGCTGCGCCGCATCTGGGCCGCCATTGCCATCATGGAAAAGAAACCGCCGGCTGAACAGACTGCCTCAGTACTGGCGCAGCTGGGGTTGGCGCAACAGCAGCTCGGGTTGGTGGGCGAAGCGCTGGAAGCCTACCGGCAGGCTGCGCGACTGGTGGCATCGGACGACCTCAATCGCCGTATCAAGCAACTGGAGCCGCTGGCGACGAGCCCGAAACCGGTGCAGCAATTGATCCTTCATGCGCGCCAACTGCATCAGAGCCGTCAATACGAAGAAGCGCTGCGCACCTACCGCGCCGCGTTGCAACTGCAAGCCGACAGCGCCGAAGCGCTGCACGGTGCCGCGCTGAGCCTGCGCGAACTGCGCTCGATCGACGAAGCGTTGCCGCTGATGCAGAAGGCCACCGTATTGGCGCCCGACCGTCCTGAATACTTCAACGACCTCGGCATGATGTTCCAGGACAAGGGCGACCTCGCGAAGGCGATCAGCTTCCACAACCGTGCGATCAAGCTGCTGCCCAATTTCAGTTGGGCCTATATCAATCTCGGCGTGGCGCACAAACGACTGGGGCAGCTCAAGGAAGCCGTCGACGCCTACGCCCAGGCATTGAAGATCAATCCGA
>DATJXP010000368.1:0-4124 GCA_035500035.1 Candidatus Acidiferrum sp.
TCCTCGTCCTGCATGTCGATGAAGTCGATGATGATGATGCCGCCGATGTTGCGCACCTTGAGCTGGCGCGCGATGGCCTTGGCGGCTTCGACGTTGGTCTTGTAGATGGTCTCTTCCTGGTTGTGGCTGCCGAGGAAGGCACCGGTGTTGACGTCGATCGTCGTCATCGCCTCGTTCTGATCGATCACGAGGTTGCCGCCGGACTTCAGCTTGACGGTGCGGCCCAGCGCTTTCTGGATCTCGTCTTCGATGCCGAACACGTCGAACAGCGGGCGTTCACCCTGGTACAGTTCGATGCGCTCCTCGATCTCGGGGATGAAGTCGTGCGAAAAACGGACGATCTCGTCGCGCACCTTGCCGTCGTCGATGCGGATGCGCTCCACCTGCGGCGTCAGCAGGTCGCGCATCGCCCGCACGTACAGCACGAGGTCGCGGTAGATGATGTTGATGTCGCCGGCTGCCCTGGCTTCGCCGATGCGGCGATCGACCGTGGTCCACATACGGCGCAGGAAGCGGATGTCGGCCGCGAGCTCGCTCTCGCTGACGCCTTCGGCCGCGGTGCGCAGAATGAAACCGCATTCGTTCAACGCGCCTTCGGCGACGACGGCCTGATTCAGCGCCGCCAGCAGGCGATCGCGCTCGGGTTCGTTCTCGATGCGCTGCGAAATGCCGAGATGCTTGTTGTGCGGCATGCAGACAAGGTAACGCGAGGCGATCGACAGGAACGTGGTCAACCGCGCGCCCTTGCTGGCGATCGGTTCCTTCTGCACCTGCACCACCAGCATCTGGCCTTCCCGCACCAGCGAGTCGATGGTTTGCACCGGTTGCGGCACCAGTTCGTAGCCATCGGGGCCGGGCACCATGATGTCGGCGGCATGGATGAAGCCGGCTTTGTCGAGGCCGATATCGACGAAGGCGGCCTGCATGCCGGGCATCACCCGCACCACGCGGCCGAGATAGATGTTGCCGACCGGACCCAGCCGGTTGTTGCGCTCGATGTAGATCTGCTGCAGCAACCCCTGCTCGATCAACGCAACGCGGGTCTCGCTCGGACTGGTGTTGATCAGGATTTCCACGCTCATGGCTTGCTACCTTGGGAAAGCCCCTGCAACAGGGCCGTGCTATCGATGCCGAAATTCTGCAACAGCAGCGCGGTTTCAAACAGGGGCAGGCCTACCACATTGCTGTAACTGCCCTCGATGCCGGCCACGAACAGCGCGCCGCGGCCCTGGATGCCATAGGCACCGGCCTTGTCGCGCGGCTCGCCGCTGCGCCAGTAAGCATCGATTTCCGTCGTGCTCAACTGGCGAAACGTGACCTCGGTGCTGACGACATCGGCCCGGCAGCGTTCGTCCTGCACCGCGGCGATGCCGGTCAACACCTGATGCGAGCGGCCGGACAGGCGTTGCAACATCGCGCGTGCCTCGCCGAGGGTGGCCGGCTTGCCGAGGATGTGGCCATCGCACACCACGCTGGTATCGGCGGCCAGCACCGGCAGCGGCAATTGCCGCAATACATCGTGCCAGCCGGAACGCGCCTTGGCCTGCGCCAGCCGCAGCACGTAATGAGCCGGGTCTTCTCCCGGCTGCACGCTTTCGTCGATGTGTTGCGGCAACACCTGCGGCACCAGGCCGATCTGCAGCAGCAGTTCGCGGCGCCTCGGTGAAGCGGAAGCCAGGTAAAGTCGGGGGGCCGAAGACAACGTGGCAACCTCGCCAGATTCGAATGGCCGCATTATGGCCGATAGGCCACTGCCCTACTATGCCGGCCGTCACGGCCCGGAGCGGGCAAATGAACTACGGCTGAATATATACTGCCGCCATGACCTGCGTGCTCCATCAACAGCGACGTTTGCAACTGCAACCGCATGAAACCGTGCTCGACTGCCTGCTGCGGCATGGCGTGGCGTTGTCGTATGCGTGCAAGGCCGGCATGTGCCAGGCCTGCCTCGTGCGTGCGGTCGGCTGCACCGCCGATGAAGAGTCGCGCAAGTGGATCAAGCCGGAACTGCAAGCCAAGGGTTATACGCTGGCGTGCAAGTGGGTGCCGCAACAGGACGTCGGTGCCGAATTGCCGAATCTCGCCGATTTCGCGGTCAAATCGCATATCGCCGCACTGGAACCGCTCAACGCCGGCGTGTTGAAAGTGACGCTCGCCATCGACGATCCGCGCCGCATGTTCGCGTACCGGCCCGGCCAGTATCTCAATGCCACCAATCCGCACGGCGTGACGCGCGCCTATTCGATTGCCAACGATTACGCTGCCGATGGTCAGGTCGAGCTGCACATCGGCAGCACTGCGCATGGCGAATTCAGCGGCTGGCTGTTTCGCCAGGCCAAAGTGGGAGACCTGCTGTATCTGAGCGGCCCGGCCGGAAGCTGTCATTACGATCCGGTCGATGATGCCGACTCACCGCTGCTGCTGGCCGGGCTCGGCACCGGGCTGGCACCGCTGTATGGCATCGTGCACGACGCACTGCGGCGTGGTCATACCCAGGATATCCATCTTTATCACGGCGGCCGCACCGCGGCGCAGTTGTACCTGATCGACGAACTGCGGGCACTGGCACGGCAACACGCCAACTTTCATTACCATCCTTGCGTGATCGAAGCCGGTAGCGACGACCCACCCCGATGCGGCAACGGCCGACTCGAACAACTAGTGACAAACGATATGGCTAAAGCCAGACTGGCTTCGTACCGACATTATCTGTGCGGATCGCCCGACTTCGTGCACGGATTGCGCAAGAAGCTGTACCTGCAGGGCGCGCGCTCCGAACATATTCATTGCGACCCATTCACCGAACGTTCCGTTTTGCCCGAATAACATCGTTCGATCCGCCACCTCAGCACCCGGGGTTCTCATGGACAAACTGACCCATTACGGCAACGACATCCTCTCGGTCATCGCCTCACTGCTGGCGGACGGCTTCATCATCCTGGTGGGCCTGCTGTTCGCCGCCGCGGTGGTGATGTATGTCATCGATGCCACGCAGACGCAGCACACGATACGCCGCAACTATCCGCTGATCGGCCGCTTCCGCTATCTGTTCGAAAAGCTCGGCGAATTCTTCCGCCAGTATTTCTTCTCGATGGACCGCGAGGAATTGCCGTTCAACCGCGCGCAGCGCTCGTGGGTCTATCGCGCCGCCAAGAATCTCGACAACACGCAGCCGTTCGGCTCCACGCGCGACAACGACCGCGAAGGCCACATCATCTTCGTCAACGCCGGTTTTCCGATTCTCGACGAAGAAGCCACCGAACCGGAGACGATCGAATTCGGCCCGCACGCGCGCCAGCCGTATCGCAGCAATTCGCTGTTCAACATCAGCGGCATGAGTTACGGCGCGATTTCCAAACCGGCGGTGCAGGCACTGTCGCGCGGCGCGGCGATGGCTGGCTGCTGGATGTGCACCGGCGAAGGCGGTTTGTCGGAATTCCACCTCGAAGGCGGCTGCGACATCATCTTCCAGATCGGCACCGCCAAGTACGGCGTGCGCGACGAGCACGGTCACTACGATCTCGCCAAACTGAAGGCCGTCGCCGACAAGCCGCAGATAAAAATGTTCGAACTGAAACTGGCGCAAGGCGCCAAGCCCGGCAAGGGCGGTATTTTGCCGGGTGTGAAAGTAACTCCGGAAATCGCGGCAATTCGCGGCATTGCGGTCGGCAAGGCCTCGATCAGCCCCAATCGCCACACCGATATCGCCACCAATCACGACCTGCTCGAGCGCCTCTGCTGGCTGCGCGAATTCACCGGCAAGCCGGTCGGCATCAAGACCGTGCTCGGCGACGAAAGCTGGATCGACAGCCTGCTGGAAACCATCAATCTCGAAGGCAAGGAGCGCGCGCCCGACTTCATCACGCTCGACAGTGCCGACGGCGGCACCGGCGCCGCACCAATGACGCTGATCGACGACATGGGCCTCGGCATCCACGAGTCATTGCCATTACTGGTCGACAAATTGATCCAGCACGGCCTGCGCGACCGCATCAAGGTGATCTGCTCCGGCAAGCTGATCAACCCGGCCGACGTAGCGTGGGCGCTGTGCACCGGCGCCGACGCGATCAACAACGCGCGCGGCTTCATGTTCTCGCTCGGCTGCATCCAGGCCATGCAGTGCA
>DATJXP010000369.1:0-2682 GCA_035500035.1 Candidatus Acidiferrum sp.
CCTGGCTGAGCGCGTTCTGCCCGGTGTTGGCGTCCAGCACCAGCAGTATCTCGTGCGGGGCGACGACAGTCGCCGTGGTTTCCGGCACAGCCTTTGCGATCACGCGTTTCACCTTCTTGATCTCTTCCATCAGATGCGCCTGGGTGGTCAGACGCCCGGCGGTATCGGCCAGAACCACATCTATGTCGCGCGCCAACGCCGCTTGCACCGCATCGTAGATCACTGCGGCAGGGTCACCGCCCTGCTGCGCGATAACCGTCACGTTGTTGCGTTCGCCCCAGGTCATCAACTGTTCGCGCGCGGCCGCGCGGAAGGTATCTCCGGCCGCCAGCATCACCGTCAGGCCCTGGCCCTGCAACCACCTGGCCAGCTTGCCGATCGAAGTGGTCTTGCCGGCACCGTTCACGCCCACCACCATGATGACGAAAGGCTTGTGGACCTTGGCCTGTTCCATTGCCTGCAGCGGCTGCGCCAACGGCTTCAGCAACTTGAGCAGGCAATGGGCGAGCGCTTCCTTGAGCTGCAGCACATCGTTCAGGCGATGTTGTTTGGCGTAATGGCGCAAATCGGCAATCAAGGATCGCGTCGCATCCATGCCGACATCGGCGGTGATCAGGATGGTTTCAAGTTCCTCGTAGAGGTCCTCGTCTATCTTCCCGCCGCGCGTGAACAGGTCGTTGAACTGGCTTCCGGTGCGCGCCAGCCCGGCCCTGAGTCTGGCGAACCAAGTCGAGCCGGATTTGTCTGTGCTGGGGTGGCTGCTCCCGGGCCCGGTTGTATTCATTTTCAGGAAGCTGAACATGGTTGGATTATAGAATATTCGAAGTCGGCGGCCGTGTTGAACATCACTGTTTTCGAATCAATGCGCCGGATGCGCCGGCCTGATGCCTGTGTCATGCATGGGGTTATCGTCAGTACAATTGGCCGGCGGATGTCCAAATGCCGCATAATGCGCGCGCATTTTATGCCGTTTCGGCAAAGATTGGCCCCAATTTAATCGTGGAAGGATTTGAAGAGATGATGAGATCTGTCCTGCTTTATATTTTATTGCTGTCGGGTTGGCCGCTAGGTATCGCGCATGCGGAAGTGTTTGAACGCACGCTGCAGAACGGGTTGAAAGTCATCGTCAAGGAGGATCACCGCGCCCCGGTGGTGGTGCAACAGGTCTGGTACAAGGTCGGCAGCATGGACGAGACGACCGGCCGCACCGGCGTGGCGCACGCGCTCGAGCATATGATGTTCAAGGGCACCAAGTCCGTGCCGGCGGGCGAATTCTCCAAGCGTATCGCGGCAGCCGGCGGGCGGGAGAATGCCTTCACCAACACCGATTACACCGCGTATTTCCAGCAATTGGACAAATCGAAACTGCCGCTGGCGATGCAGTTGGAATCCGACCGGATGCACAATCTGAACCTGACCGCCAAGGAATTCGGCAAGGAGATCAGGGTGGTCATGGAAGAACGTCGCATGCGCACCGACGACGACCCGGATTCGCTGATGTACGAGACCATGGTGGCAACGGCTTATCAGGAACACCCCTACCACAACCCGGTGATCGGCTGGATGGGGGATATCCAGTCACTGACCGTGAATGACGTCAGGGATTGGTACAAGCGCTGGTACGCACCGAACAACGCCACGCTGGTGATCGCCGGCGACGTAAACCACGACGACGTGTTCGCGCTGGCACAGCGCTATTACGGCAGGATTCCCAAACATGCGCTGCCGCCGCGCCGCAAATTCGAAGAGCCGGTGCAACTGGGTATCAAGCGTGTGGTGGTAAAAGCGCCGGCAGAACTGCCGCAACTGGTGATGGCCTACCATACGCCCACACTGAAAGACGCAAAACAGGACTGGAAACCTTATGCGCTGGATATGCTGGCCGGCGTGCTGGACGGCAACGAGTCGGCGCGGCTCAACCAGCGCCTGGTGCGGGAACAGCAGGTGGCCAGCTCTGCCGGCGCCGGCTACGACTCGACTGCGCGCGGCCCGAGCCTGTTCACCCTGAATGCCACGCCGAGCACCGGCAAGTCGGTGCAGGATGTCGAAGCCGCATTGCGCGAACAGATCGCGCTGCTGATCAAAGACGGCGTCGGCGAGGATGAGATGAAACGCGTCAAGGCGCAGGTCATGGCCGGCGAAGTGTACAAGCGCGACTCGCTGTTCTACCAGGCGATGCAGATCGGCCAGTTGGAGAGCGTCGGACTGGGCTATCAGGCGATACCCGTGATGCTGGAAAAGTTGCAGGCGGTGACAGCGGCGCAAGTGCAGCAAGTCGCCAAGGAATTTTTGCGTGACGACAATCTGACGGTCGCAGTGCTCGATCCGCTGCCGCTGTCCGGCAAACCCAAGCGTCAGCCAGAAGGAGGCTCGTCAAATGTTCGTTAAGTCAAAACTGGCAGTTCTTGCCGTGGTTGCGGCCTTGTGCTGCGTTTCAGCAGTTGCAAGCGCCACCCCTGTTATCCAGCACTGGACCAGCGCCAGCGGCGCAAAAGTGCTGTTCGTGGAAGACCACGACATCCCGATGCTGGACGTGGCGGTAACGCTCCGGGCCGGCAGCAGCTTTGATGCGCCGGACAAGTCCGGTGTTGCCGGCCTGACCCATCAGCTGCTGGATTCCGGTTCGGACGGTCTGACCGAGGATCAGGTTTCGCGGGGCATGGCTGATATCGGTGCGCAGCT
>DATJXP010000370.1:0-2567 GCA_035500035.1 Candidatus Acidiferrum sp.
ACAGTCGCAGAAACCTATACCTGTCTGCCGCCCTCGCAGTACAGTGGGCTATTCAAACGATTAAACTGAGGCAAAGAAAACCAGGCAGTAAAAATGAGCGACCAACAGCAAGCACCACAAGACGAAAACAAACTGATCGCGCAGCGCAGGGAAAAACTGCAAACGCTGCGCGATGGCGGCATCGCGTTTCCCAACGATTTCCGGCGCGATTCGTTGGCGGCCGACCTGCATCATCGTTACGCCAACGACAGCAAGGAAACGCTGGAAGCCGCCAATCATCCGGCCAAGGTCGCCGGCCGGCTGATCCGCATGCGCGGACCGTTCATGGTGATCCAGGACGGCAGCGGCCAGATCCAGTTGTATCTGAACCACAAGGAATACAGCGAAGCGCAGACCGCGCTGAACAAGAGTCTCGACCTCGGCGACATCATCGCGGTGAGCGGCACCGTGTTTCGTACTGGCAAGGGCGAACTGTCGGTGTGGGCGAAGGAATTGAAGTTGCTGACCAAGGCATTGCGGCCGCTGCCGGACAAATATCACGGCCTGCATGACCAGGAAGTGCGTTATCGCCAGCGCTATGTCGATCTGATCGTCAACGACGACACCCGCAAGACCTTCGTGATCCGCTCGAAAATCATCGACTGCATCCGCCGCTACATGAATGCGCGCGCCTTCATGGAAGTGGAAACGCCGATGATGCAGGTGATCCCCGGCGGCGCCGTAGCACGGCCGTTCATCACGCACCACAACGCGCTCGACCAGGACATGTATCTGCGCATTGCGCCGGAGCTGTACCTGAAGCGTCTCGTCGTCGGTGGCTTCGAGCGCGTGTACGAGATCAACCGCAATTTCCGCAACGAAGGACTTTCGACTCGCCACAATCCCGAGTTCACGATGCTTGAGTTCTACCAGGCCTACGCCGACTACCGCGAGCTGATGGACCTGACCGAAGACATGCTGCGTACGGTGGCGCTGGAAGTGCTGGGCACCACGACGCTCGCCTATCAAGGGTTGCAGCTCGACTTCGGCCAGCCGTTCCGCCGGCTGTCGATTCCGCAAGCCATCGTCGCCCATGTGCCGGATACGACGCTGGAGCAACTGAACGATCTCGATCAGCTGCGCGCGCTGGCCAAGTGCTGCGGCATCGAAGCCAAAGCGGAGTGGGGCAAGGGCAAGTTGCAGATGGAAATCTTCGAAGCGAAAGTCGAGCACGAACTGCTGCAGCCGACTTTCGTCATCGAGTATCCGACCGAAGTTTCGCCGCTGGCGCGCCGCAACGATCACAATCCGGACATCACCGACCGCTTCGAGCTGTTCATCGGCGGCCGCGAGATCGCCAACGGGTTCTCCGAGTTGAACGATGCCGAAGACCAGAGCGAACGTTTCCTGGCGCAAGTCAAAGCGAAAGATGCCGGCGACAACGAGGCGATGCATTACGATGCCGACTACATCACCGCGCTCGAGTACGGCATGCCGCCGACCGCCGGCGAGGGCATCGGCATCGATCGCCTGGTGATGCTGTACACCGACCAGCCGTCGATCCGCGACGTGCTGTTGTTTCCGCACATGCGGCCGCAAGCCAAGGATTGACGCGTCATGACGGCGACGGAGACCGAGCGCAAGGTTCAACTCGAGCCGAGCTGGTACGCCGTGTTGCAGGATGAGTTCGCCAAGCCCTACATGCAGGAGCTGCGCGCGTTTTTGCTGCGGGAAAAACAGGCCGGCAAGCACGTCTATCCGTCCGGGCACCTGATTTTCAACGCGCTCAATTCGACGCCACGCGACAAGGTCAAGGTGGTCATCCTCGGCCAGGACCCGTACCACAATCCCGGCCAGGCGCATGGTTTGTGTTTTTCGGTGCTGCCCGGCGTCGAACCGCCGCCATCATTGTTGAATATCTACAAAGAACTCGAGCGCGACCTCGGTATCGCGCCGCCGGCGCACGGTCATCTGCAACATTGGGCCGAACAGGGTGTGCTGCTGTTGAATGCGGTGCTGACGGTCGAACGCTTCAAGGCGGCGTCACATCAGGGCAAGGGCTGGGAGCAGTTCACTGATCGTGTCGTCAGCGTGCTGAACGAGCAGGGCAAGGACCTGGTGTTCCTGTTGTGGGGCAGTCATGCACAGAAGAAGGGCGCGCACATCAGTCGCAGTCGCCACCTGGTGCTGGAATCGCCGCATCCGTCGCCGTTGTCGGCGCATCGGGGATTTCTCGGCAATGGACATTTCTCGAAAACCAATGCGTGGCTGGTCAGTCACGGCAAGACCGCCATCGATTGGCAATTGCCGCAGTCAGCGTCCTGAATAGACGCAACCGCTGGTGCAGGTTTCCTTGATGACGATCCTGCTGAGCGCGGGTAGCAGCGGCTTCAACTCGCGCCACAGCCACTCGGCGATCACTTCGCTGGTCGGATTGTCGAGGCCGGCAATGTCGTTGAGGTAGTAGTGATCGAGACGCGCGATCACCGGCTTCACCACGGTCTTGATGTCGGCATAGTCCATCACCCAACCCAGTCTGGCATCGAGCGGGCCCGCCACGTGCACTTCGACGCGGAACGAGTGGCCAT
>DATJXP010000371.1:0-8128 GCA_035500035.1 Candidatus Acidiferrum sp.
CCCCTGGAAACAGCTCCTTGTACAGCGCGCTGACGTTGTCCTTGCCTTGCGCCGCCTTCGATTCCAGATACCAACCCGAGATCCAGTCGAAGCCTATCTGTAGCGCCAGCAGCACTGCAGCGGCGATTGCCAGTTTGCGTAGCGAGGCTTGCAGCAGTGCGCCGCCCTGGTTGGCACGACGATAAGGCCCTTGCAGCAGGTTGTAGTCGGTGACTCCTGGCCCGGCAACGATATTCCGTTGCTGCAGCGCATCCCGCCAATTTCCCTGAATCCGTTCCAGCCTGACCGATCGGCTCGCCAGCAAATCCTGCAGCGTACTCAACCACACGGGGTCAGTATCGGCATCAGTAATCAGCTTCACGCCGCGTGTGGTTGCGGCGTGTTGCTCGAGAAAGCGGGTGAAGAAGGTCATCATCGACTGCTCGCCGCAGCCGAACCCAAGACCATTTCCCCCGCTACATATCACGCGTCCACAATTATCCTGCAGCAATACCAGCTCTCCGGTGGCGGCAGGCAAGGCCAGACATTCGGGAATGATCGAGTCGAGCACGATGCCATGCTTGCGAAAGTGCTCCAACCATTGCTTGATGCGGGAGTGCGCTATCAAGGCCAGCGGAATTCTGCCGGGATCGTCGTAGGGCAGGATGGCGATATGGGTAGCTTCCATTTCGTCGGCCAGTATTTCTTCCACCACGAACGGCACCGCCTTCGCGATTTTCTTGCGCTGGTTGGACGGGATGGCAACGGTCGTCAGCAAGGTCGATTCCGCCGGTGCCAGCAGCGCAATGTGGAGCTTGTCGCCCGCGTGTTTCCGCAGCGCGGCAATGCCGGCGATATCGAGCTCTCTAGCCGTCATCGCCCCATCTGGACCGGCAACCAGCGCGCAGTGATAAACCGGTTCGGCATCGGTGTTGGCAGCCGTAAACTCTGCCGGCAGCCGGATAAACAGGGTCTCGTTCATTTCACTTCCTTGCCAGTGCCGCACAGGCCGCGTTCCATTGCATCGAGCGGGAACGCGCTGGTTTCGCGGCTGACGACGTTGATTGCATCGGATTCCTTGCTGTTGCGGAACAGCAGGCTTTTCATGTGCAGCGTGTTGTTGCGATAGCTGCCGGTGGCCTGCACGATGAAGAACCGGCTGCTGAGTCCGAATCGCCTGCCGTAACCGGGCAGGGTTTCCAGCTGGCCGTTGCGCCGGCGTTCGTCCATCAGTTGCTGCAAGGCTCCGCTGGTAATCGAAGTATTGAAAGCCTGCAGCACCGGCAGCGAAGCAGTGTTGACGTTGAGCTTGGTGTCAGGCGGCAATGCAATCATGCAGCCGTCCAGTGCAGCGCGTACCGGCAGTGCTATGCCGAGCAGGTTGTAGAACTGGTCCAGGTCGGCAAATATCTTCTGCGTCTTGCGGAAATCGAGCAGGATCTTCGACTCCTTGTCGCCCAGCATCGCCTTGCGGGTGGCCAACATGGATTTCACCGCGGCCAACGTGGCTTCATCGAGCTTGTCCTCGATGAACAGATTGTTGACGTTGATCAGCCCCTGCGCATCCCAGATACGGAATCGCAGGTTGCCGCCATCGAGGTCCAGCGTTTGCTTGGCCGCCCAGGTTTCGCTGAGGGAATCCATCAATGGTTTGTTGACTGCTGCCAGGTCCTTCTTGCGATCCTGCTTCAACATGGCAATGGCAAAGCTCTCTGCATTCAACAGATATTGTTCCTGCTCCAGGTTGCCCACGAAAGCGGAGGTCCGGTGGATGTCCAGCGTTTGCTGGTCCACCAGGTTGTAGATCAGCACGCTCAACACGAAAAACAGGATGAGGATGGAAAGCAGTGCCATTCCGGCTTGCGCAGTACCGGCCATCACCGTTTTTTCAAGCACCAGGCCCACGTTTGGCCTCCTGCGTATCGAACGTGATGACCGGAATTCCGCGCGGCAACGCCACGTAGCGGGTGATCTCGCCGAACAGATTGCTGGTAATGGTGACTTCAACCGCGGTAGGCAGCGGGAAGCGGATGATTTCTTTCGGTTCGCCACTGATGTTGGTCGTCGGTGGCGTGGCTGGCTGTTTCACCGGCCACTGCTCAAGCCAGCCCTTGTCAGCGTCCATCAGCCGGAATTTCAAACCCTGGATCGAATTGCCGAACTGTTGATCGGCGGAAGGCAGCTCACTGGCCGCCAGTGTGCGCTTCCACTGTGGCGTTGCGTCTTGTCCGGTCTTGGTGTTGTACAACACATGCCGCGTCAAACCGCTGCCGGTTTGCTGATTGCTGGCGGTCTTGTGCGCGTACAGCACATTGCTGGTTACGGTTGCCATGGCGGCAGCGACTTGGGGCGTCGGCGCTTTCGTGATCAACAGCGCACCTTCTTCTCCGGGATACAACAGTGCGGCGGCGTCCAGCTTGCCGTTACCGATTTGCAACGCCACTGCCTGTGACAGATCGCGATTCAACAGCGAAAGAAAAACTTCGATGTCGGCCATTTCACTGCTGTGGGTGTCCAGCGTGTCCTTGGTATGCAGCAGATTGCTCAGCAGCAGAAAACTGCCGACGCCGATCAGGGCAAAGATGCTGATGGCAATCAGCACTTCCAGCAAAGTAAACCCTTGGTTCCGTATGTGCTTCATGGCAGGAACGTCGTCAGATCGGCGAGATAGTTGCCACGAGCGGCGTCGGCCTTCAAGCCGACCTTGATCGTGGCCTTGCGCGTGCCGAACGGCCCACCGCTATCGGTATCGAGATGAATTTCCCATTCCCTGGCAGCCATGGTTTCGTACTGACGAGTGGCATAGGAATCGGGCAGCCCTTGCACGCGCAGTCGGTTGGCCTCGTTGGCGGCGATCATCATGGCCAGGGTCTTGTCTTCGAGGTAACCGGCATTGCCGACGTGATTGCTGGCAATGGTGAGGAAACACGCCGACATGACAGCGAAGATCGTGAGGGCAATCATGATTTCCAGCAGGGTGAAGCCTTTGGCAGTGGTCATTTAGGCTCCGCTGGCAAACGCGGCGTTCTTGACGCCATCGCTGACGATGCGTGTCGAAATTTCCGGCGCGGCTTTGGCGCTGACCCTGATCTGGTAACGCGACCTGGTGCCGCTGGCATCCAGGTAAATTGCGCTGCCGCTTGAGTCCTTCATGGTGGGGTGACTGGTTTCTTCGGGGGCCACATCGACCATGATGGTTATATCCTTGGCGACCTGGCGTGCGCGAAACGCTGGATTGGTGGCCGCGATCCAGTTTTGGCCTGCAGCGTCATATTCCAGAAAATCGTATTCGACTGATTCGTTGCCGACAGCCAGGTGCAGCGCATAGTTGCGGTTTTCAATCACTGCCATGCGCTCCGCGTGGTTGATCAATGCCAGCAACCGTTGGGCTTCCTGTTGCACGTGCTGCTGTTTCCCGTCCGGCACCGCCAACGCGGCGACCGACAGCGTGATGGTGACGAGCACGATCACCACCAGTATCTCGATCAGCGTAAAACCGAGCTGTCGACGCACAGATGAAGCCGCCATCTCACATGTTCCAGCTGGCGATGTCGGCAGCCGCGCCGTCGCCGCCTTCGGCGCCGTCCGCGCCGTACGAATACAAGTCGTAATCACGCCCGTTCGCGCCGGGGCTGATGTATTGATAGGCGTGGCCCCACGGGTCCATCGGCAGTTTTTGCAAGTAGCCGCCGGTGCGCCAGTGCTCGGCGTTGGCTGGTCGTTTCACCAGTGCTTCCAGTCCCTGGTTGGTGTCGGGGTAGGCGAAGTTATCCAGCTTGTAGAGGTTGAGTGCATTGCCGACGGCCTGGATGTCGCTGCGGGCGACGGCGACGCGGGCCTCGTCCGGTCGCCCCATGATGTTGGGCACGATGAGCGCACCCAGGATGCCGAGGATGACGATGACGACCATGATCTCGATCAGCGTGAAACCGTTCATGTGCTTGCGTACCACGTTTGCATTACTCCTGGATTTCAAAGAACCAACCGGTTCAAGTTCAGTATCGGCAACAGGATCGCCAGCACAATCAGCATGACGATCATGCCCATCACCACCAGCATCAGCGGTTCGAACAGCCGCACCATGACGGTGATCCTGTTGTCCATGGCATTGCGCTGGTTGTCGGCGGCGCGTTTGAGCATGTCGTCGAGGCTGCCGCTGGTTTCGCCGCTGCCTATCATGTGGACGACGAGCGGTTGGAAGCAGCCGGTCTCCGTCAATGCCGCGCGCAGGCTGGAGCCTGCCTCCACTGTCTGGATGGCAGAACCGATGCGCGATCGGATATGACCGTTTTCCACCGTGGCGTTGGCGATGCGCAGGCCTTCCACCAGCTTGATGCCGCTGCTGCTCAATATGCTGAGCGTGCTGAGAAACCGCGCGGTATCGAGCCCGGCCAGCAGCTCACCGAACAATGGCAATTTCAGTTTCGTGCGATCGGCCCGGGCGCGCCATGGTTGCTTTTTCAACGCGGTTTTAACTGCGAAGAAGCAGGCGATCAGCAGCAACAACAGGACTATCCCATAACTGCCAAGGAAGTTGCTGAGGGCGATCAGCTCGCGGGTCAGCAGCGGCAGCGGTTGGCCAGTGCCGGTGAATACCGCCACGATCTTCGGCACCACATAGCTCAACAGGCCGGCGACGATGAGGACGGACACTGTCAGCAGAATCGCCGGGTAGAGCAGGGCAAGCAGCACCTTCTGGCGATTCTGGTAAGTGACTTCTACATAATCAGCCAGCTTTTCGAGAATGGTGCCCAGGTGTCCCGACTTCTCGCCCGCGGCGACAGTCGCGACATAGAGAGCGGGGAAGACGCTGGGATATTCCTTCAGTGCCTGTGCCAGGCTGTGGCCTTCCATGATGCGCGCTCGCAATTCCAGCAGCAGCTTGACGCTGTTCTTGTCGGAGTTTTGTTCGGCGGTGGCCTTGATGGAAACATCGATCGGCATGCCTGCGCTTATCAGCGTAGCCAATTGGCGGGTGATGAGCACCAATTGCAAGCGTGGAATATGGAGACTCTTCTCGCTTGCAAGGCTGAACCGGTGCAGCGTCGCGGTTTTGACTTTGAGCGGAATCCACTTCTTGTCCCGCAATTGTTGGCGGGCCTGGCGTTCGCCGTCCGACTCGATGATGCCCTTGTGGGTATTGCCCTCGGAATCGAGGGCCGTGTATTCGTAGGCGCTCATCATTCTTCCCGCGTGACGCGCAACACTTCTTCGATGGAAGTGATGCCGGCCAATATCTTGTCTATGCCGTCCTGGCGAATACCGGGGCTGCACGTGCGCACGTAGTCGGTCATCAATTGTTCCGGTGCGCGTTCGTGGATCATGTCACGGAGCTTGGTATCGACCGCGATCAATTCGTAAATGCCGGTTCTGCCCTGATAGCCTTGGTTGCCACAGGCAGCGCAGCCTGTGGGCGTATAGACATGGGCTCCGGCATCAATTCCCAACAATTCCGCTTCGGTCCGTGATGCCGGCCTGGCTTGCCGACATTGTGAGCACAGCACCCTGACCAAACGTTGCGCCAGTACGCCGATGAGGCTGCTCGACAACAGGAAGGGTTCGATGCCCATGTCGATCAGTCGCGCGATGGCGCCGATGGCCGTGTTGGTATGTAGCGTGGACAGCACCAGATGCCCTGTCAAACTAGCCTGAACGGCGATGTCGGCAGTTTCCACATCACGTATTTCACCGATCATAATCACGTCAGGATCCTGGCGCAGAATCGCGCGCAAACCGCGGGCAAACGTCAGATCGGTTTTCAGATTGACTTGCGTTTGGCCGATGCCTTCGAGGTTGTATTCGATGGGGTCTTCAATAGTCAGGATGTTCCTGATCTCGTCATTCAGCAGTGTGATACCCGCATAAAGTGTCGTGGTCTTGCCGGAGCCAGTGGGGCCTGTTACCAACAGGATGCCGTGCGGTTGATGCAGCAGCTCCTTCAAGGTATTGCAGGTCTCTGCATTCATGCCAAGGTTGCTCAATTCAAGCTGCGAGGCTGTGCGGTCAAGCAGTCGCAACACGATGCGCTCGCCGCTGATCGACGGCAGTGTCGAAACGCGAATGTCCAATTCGCGGCCTGCAAGCAACAGCGAAATGCGCCCGTCCTGCGGCAGGCGTTTTTCGGCGATGTCGAGACCGGCCATGACCTTGATCCTGGAAATCAGCAGTGGCGCCAATTGTTTCTTGGGTTGCACGATTTCTTTCAGCAGACCATCGATTCGGAACCGGACGGCGAGTTTCTTTTCGAACGATTCGATGTGGATGTCGGACGCGTTGCTTTTGATGGCTTCGCTGAGCAGCGCGTTGATCAGGCGGATGATGGGGGCGTCGCCTTCCTGTTCGAGCAAATCTTCGGTCACCGGCAGGTTTTCCGCCAATGACAGTAATCCAGGATCGTCACCGATATCCTGCGCCATGCCTTTGGCATCGCCGATACCGCTTTGATAGGTGAGGCCGAGTTTGCGGTCAAACTCCTGCACGCTCAATTCAATGAACTGGCACCGGGTTCCGAGGTGTCGTTGCAGTTCTACCAAAACGGTCCAGGCAGTATCGCTCTTGATAAAGACTTCGCAGGCGCTTTCGGTTTGCGTTGCCAGCAAGGCGCCATGACGTTTGGCGTACCCGTAAGAGAGAGCAATCCGTTTAGGTATTGTCGTCACGTGTTCCATCGTGAATGAATCTTTGTTCCGTAATTTCGTGGCGGTATTGCCGAGTGGAGAAGGCAAACCTACAATCCGGCAATAATAAAAGGATGTATCTCCGTTGCCTATCAATCCAGAAAACAAGGTCGTTGTCGCCGTGGTTGCGCTGCTCGGCTGTGGGCTCATTGCATACGATTACAGCGAGTGGAAGGATGTTCAGATAAGTGATGGCCAAATGCCATCATCGGCATCGTCAGTATCTGCCGCTGCTCCCAAAGTGCCTGCCGCATTGCTCGTTGACGCTATCGCGGGCAAGCATTTATTCGGTGCTCCGGTCGTCGCTCCTCCCAATGCTGCTGCAACACTGCCAGAAACCATGCTGCAACTGACGCTGCGTGGGGTGGCAGTCAGCAGCAACGAAAAAAACTCCAGCGCGATGATCGCGGGACCCAACGGCAAAGTCGTGAACTATATGGCGGGTAAAGAGCTGCCAGGTGGAGCTGTTTTGTCCCGTGTGTACAAGGATCGGGTCGTGCTGGAGCGAGAAGGAAGTTATGAAACCCTGCTGTTTGCTCAACCCAAAAAATCAATCGACGCGCGTGTAGTGGCGTCTGCAGGACAGGATGCCTATGTCACGGTACCCAGAACAGTCGCAGCGACGGGGCAAGTACAGTCATCGAGGTCGGTGGAGTCATTGGCAGCAAGGGATGCGCGCATCACAGCCCAAATGCAGCAGCAACGTAGCTCCCGCAATCATCTCAGTCTGGAGGAGCGCCTGAACAAACTCAGGGAAGGCACGCCTAAAAAATGAAATTTTGCTTTGATACAAAACGCTTCTTCAGGAAATTCTGCCTGCTTGTCATAGCCTTGCTGGCGCTGCCTGCTTCGACTCTGCTGGGTCAGGAACAGCAGAAGCAGGATACCGTCACCATGAACATGCCGGATCTGGACGTGCGCAGTCTTATCCAGTGGGCGGTGGACACGCTCGGCAAGAACATCATTGTGCACCACAGCGTTCAAGGCAACGTCACGATTCTGGCCGGCGGAGCGCTGACCAAGGACGAAGCGTGGGAAGTGTTCCTGTCAGCGATGCAGCTCAGCGGCTACGTGGTAGTCGAGAACGGCAATGTGGCCAGGATCATTCCCGCCGCCGAAGGCGTGCAGACCAACATTCCATTGGTGGAAAAGAAAGCGAATGCCGCCAGTTCGGAAATGATCATCAAGCTGGTCAAAGTCAAAAACATCGCCGCTTCGCAATTGGTAGCGTTATTGCGGCCT
This sequence comes from Candidatus Acidiferrum sp., assembly GCA_035500035.1. GTDB lineage: Bacteria > Pseudomonadota > Gammaproteobacteria > Pseudomonadales > Pseudohongiellaceae > CAILUG01. The sequence continues at coordinate 7,899 of DATJXP010000371.1, forward strand.
TTGGTGCCGCAGATTGGGTACCTGGCGTTCTATGAGCAAAGCAACACGTTGATCATTGCCGATTACGCCAACAACCTGAGCCGGATTGAAAACATCATCGCAAGTATCGATCAGGCCGGCACCCTCGATATCGAGATGATCAAGTTAAAACATGCCAGTGCCGGGCAGGTGATCAATACGCTGAGTACTTTGATGGCATCGGAAGGCAGCGGTACGGCCAATCCTTCCGG
>DATJXP010000372.1:0-8882 GCA_035500035.1 Candidatus Acidiferrum sp.
TGCTGGAGCCCGCCGCACTCGAAGCGGTGCTCACCGATCCCAACCTGCTCATTGTCGACGTGTGCCAGCCTGCCACCTGGCAGCAGTTGCACATTCCCGGCGCCGTGCACATCAATCCGAACGAACTGGTGTGCGGCATCCCACCGGCATCGGGCAAGATGCCGTCATTGGCGCAGCTCGATGCTGTGTTGTCGCGCATCGGCTACAGCGCCGACAAGCACGTCGTCGCTTACGATGACGAAGGCGGTGGCTGGGCCGGCCGCTTGCTGTGGCAACTGGAAGTGATCGGCCACACCAGGTATTCGCTGCTCGACGGTGGCCTGCACAGCTGGAGCAAGGAAGGCCATCCAGTGACGAACGAGATCAAACCGGTGACGCCGACCGCGGTGAAGACTGCGATCCGCAATCCGGCAGTGATCGCCGAGCTCGACACCGTGCTCGACTCGTTGAACGATCCGCACGTGAAAGTGTGGGACGCGCGCTCGCGCGACGAATACCTGGGCCTGCGTTCCGGTTCACAGCGGGCCGGCCACGTTCCCGGCGCGTTCAATATCGATTGGCTCGATGCGATGGATCGCTCGCGCAATCTACGCCTGCTGCCATTGCCGCAGCTGAAAGCCAAGCTGGATGCGCTTGGCGTGAAGGATAGCGACACCATCATCACGCATTGCCAGAGTCATCACCGCTCAGGGTTGACGTGGGTCATCGCCAAACTGCTCGGCCACAAGGCGCTGGGTTATCACGGCTCGTGGGGCGAATGGGGCAACAATCACGACGTGCCGGTCGAGAAGATCGCGTGAGGCCACACCGTGAGTGAACCCGTGAACGACGAAGTTCCCTTCTTCATTACGCTGCAACACAAGGTGCCGCAGGAATTTTTGACGCGCACTATCGGCAAACTGGCCGCCAGCGAAAAACCGTGGTTGAAGCAGTGGATGATCGACCGCTTCATCAAGCGCTACGGCGTCAACATGCAGGAAGCGCAGTTCAGCGATGCGACAGCGTATCGCAGCTTCAACGAATTCTTCACGCGCGCGCTGAAACCGGGCGTGCGGCCGCTGCATCCGGAACCGGATGCGGTGCTGTGCCCGGCCGACGGCGTCGTCAGCGCACTTGGCAACTTGAACGACGACTCGCTGATCCAGGCCAAGGGCAAGAGCTACACAGCCACTGCGCTGCTCGGCGGCGACGCTACGCGGGCGGCGCCGTTCCGTGACGGTACCTTCGCTACCGTGTACCTGTCGCCGAAGGATTATCACCGCGTGCACATCCCGTTGACCGGCACGCTGCGCGAAATGATCTACGTGCCGGGCAAATTGTTTTCGGTGAACCAGGTCACCGCCGACTACATCGACAACCTGTTCGCGATCAACGAGCGCGTGGTGTGCATCTTCGACACCGCGCACGGCCGCATGGCGGTGGTGCTGGTGGGCGCGATGATCGTCGCCGCCATCGAAACCGTGTGGGCCGGCCGCGTGGCGCCGGCCTTCACCGGCATCACGACGAAAACCTATGCACCGGGCCAGGTGCGTTTGGACAGAGGCGCCGAGCTTGGCCGTTTCCTGCTCGGTTCGACTGCGATCATCCTGTTCAGTCCGGGCATGGTGGAGTGGCAGATGGATTTGAGTAACGGGCCTGGCGTGAAGATGGGGCAGAAGTTGGGGCGTTTGCGCGACGGCTAAATCACCCCAGTTGTAAAGCCCGCCAAGCATTTGCGCGTCCAGCCACTCGGCATAGCCTCGTGGCGTTCGACCAAGCGCAAAGCGATGCTTTGCAAACGCTTGATCTCACCCCCAGCTCTCGCCGTGCATGGCTTATTTATCAAGCCCGTTCGTGTGGGAACGCCAGCACTTCGTTGATGGAAGTGGCGCTCAAAATAAGCATCAGCAAGCGATCGACTCCCAGCGCCACTCCGCTGCACGCCGGCAGGCCTTGTTGCAGCGCGGCGAGCAGGCGTTCGTCGGGTTGGATGTCGTCGAGATTATGTTGCTTGCGCAGTTCGCGATCGACGGCGAAGCGATAGCGTTGCTCATCGGCGTCCAGCAACTCGTCGTAGCCGTTGGCGAGCTCCATGCCGCGCATCACCAGCTCGAACCGCAGCGCCACCGGTTGACCTTGCTCGTCCTCGACCACGCGCGACAGCGCGGCTTGTTCGGCCGGGTAGTGATAAATGAGCACCGGGTCTTGCAGCATCGGCTCCAGCACGTGGCCGTACAACAGATCGAGGCAGGCGGCGCGGCTGTGCAGCGCACCGTCATCAACGGCCACCATCGCCGCCGTCATTTGCTGCAACTCATCCAATGACACTGTGTGTGGATCGATGCCGAGCGTTTGCACGAACAAATCTCGATAACTCATGCGATGCATGCGGCCCGGCAACGACAATGCGTCGCTGACCAACGCTTCCACTTCGTCCATCAATTGCGTCAGCGAAAAACCCGGCCGGTACCACTCCAGCATGGTGAATTCCGGATTGTGGCGCTCGCCGCGCTCGCCGTTGCGAAAAGCCTTGCCGAGTTGATAGATCGCACCGCTGCCGGCGGCGAGCAGGCGTTTCATCGCGAATTCGGGCGAGGTCTGCAGGTAGCGCAATTGCGCCAGCGCGGAGGCATGGGGCTGGTAGGCAGCGGTGATCGGTTGCAGGTTGGGATCGGTGCCGCTGTGCTGGCCGAGCAGCGGCGTTTCGACTTCGAGCACGCCGCGGGCGGCGAAGAATGCACGGATGCGGGAATTGAGCGCGGCGCGTGCTTGCAGCGCAGCGAGAACAGCGGTGGGTTGCCAGTCGATACGGTTACTCATGGGGATCGGAGTAAACCATGTCATGGGCACGCCATGGCGTGCCCCTATGATTTATTTCTTGGCGCGGCTGACATATTCGCCGGTGCGGGTGTCGATGCGCAACACATCGCCTTCTTCGACGAATAGCGGCACTTTGACCGTGGCGCCGGAAGCCAGCGTGGCCGGCTTGGTGCCGCCGGTGGCGGTATCGCCGCGCAGACCGGGGTCGGTCTGGGTAACGGCCAGCTCGATGAAGTTGGGCGGCGTGACGGAAATCGGCGCGTCGTTCCACACCATGACGATGTAGACCTCTTGCTCCTTTAACCAATCGATGGCTTCGCCGAGGGCATTCTTGTCGGCGGCGATCTGCTCGAAGCTGCCGTCGGTCTTCATGAAGTGCCAGAACTCGCCGTCGCTGTACAGGTATTCCATGCTGGATTCGGAGACGTCGGCGCCGTCGAGGGTGTCGCCCGATTTGAAGGTGCGTTCTATCACGCGGCCATTGAGCAGGTTGCGCAGTTTGACGCGGTTGAAGGCCTGGCCCTTGCCCGGTTTGACGTACTCGTTCTCGATGATGGAGCACGGGTCGTTGTCGAGCATGACTTTCAAGCCCGCTTTGAATTCGTTAGTTGAAAAGACGGCCATGGGGACCTCGGTAAATCACGGAAAACGAAAGGTGCGCATGATACCCGCGGGCCTCGGTGGAAGCCAGCTTGCCGGACTATAATGGCCGCATGCTGCGCACCATTCCCGTCACCGCTCGCCCCTCCTGGCAGGAGCAACTGGCCGACCTCATCACCGATCCGCTGCAATTGCTGGATCTGCTGAACCTGAGCCCGGCCGCGGCCGGCTATGCCGTGGAGGCGCTCGGGCAGTTTCCGCTGCGGGTCACGCGCTGTTACGTGGACCGCATGCAGAAAGGCAATGCGCGCGACCCGCTGCTGTTGCAGGTGTTGCCGCACAATCTGGAATTGGCCAACGTCGCCGGTTATGACGACGATCCGCTCGAGGAAACCGGCGCTAACCCGGTACCCGGTGTACTGCACAAATACCACGGCCGCGTGCTGCTGATCACCACGCAGAACTGCGCGATCCATTGCCGTTACTGTTTTCGCCGGCACTTTCCGTACGCCGACAACCGCCAGAGCCGTGCCGACTGGGATCAGAGCCTGGACTACATCCGGGGCGACGCCACCATCGAAGAAGTGATACTCAGCGGCGGCGATCCGCTGGCGATCGCCAACGGCCATCTGCAGTTCCTGCTCGAACGCATCGGCACAATCGCGCATGTACGGCGCATTCGTCTGCACACGCGCCTGCCCATCCTGCTGCCCGATCGCATCGACGCTACCTTGCTCACTCTGCTGCAAGCCTTGCCGCAGCAAGTGGTGCTGGTGATCCACGCCAATCACGCGCAGGAAATCGACGACAGCGTGCTCGACGCCTGCCGCCGGTTGCGCGAAGCCGGCGTGCATCTGCTGAACCAGAGCGTACTGCTCGCCGGCATCAACGACGATGCCGACACGCTCACGCAGTTGAGCCAACGACTGTTTGCAGCAGGTGTGCTTCCGTACTATCTTCACATGCTGGATAAAGTGCACGGCGCGGCACATTTCGACGTGCCGGATGCGCGGGCGCGGGCCCTGGTTGCGGTGATGCAAGCCCGCTTGCCGGGCTACCTGGTGCCCAAGCTGGCCCGGGAACTGCCGCAGGAACGTCACAAGATTCTGCTATAAAGAAGCACGACCGATCGGCCTTCAACCGCCACGCGAGACAGAACGACACTCATGGACAGCCCCCGCCTCGCCCTCATTCACTTGCTCATCGTGGCCGATCAGCACCAGACCGCCAACCAATTGATCAGCTGGTTGCGCCAGGAGCAAATTGCCTTGCGCGCAGCGCATGCCGCCACTGCCGCCGAACTGGCGCGCCAGCTGCAGCATGACCGCTGGGATCTCGTGGTGTGCTATCAACACAGCACGCTGGCGCTGGAACAAGTACTGGCAACCTTGCACAAGCACGAACAGCAACTGCCGGTGGTGTTCGTTACTACCGACAAGGCCGGCAACAAAAAAGATTCCACCGATCCGTTGCCATTGTTCAAGCAAGGCGTGCTCGACGTGATCCCGGCGGCTCAGACACGGCAACTGCTGCTCGGCATCCAGCGCGCCGCCGCCTACGCGCAACTGCAACAGCATCTGCGCCGGCTGGAGCTTGCGCATCACGAACTCGAACAACGCTACGACACGCTGCTCGCCACCAGCGCCACGCCGCTGTGCTATCTGCAGGACGGCGTACATCTGTACAGCAACGACGAATACGCGCACTTCTTCGGCTATGACAATGCCGCCGCCATTGCCACCAGGCCGTTCCTGAATCTGTTGGCCACTACCGAGCGCGAGGCGATGAAGACGGTATTGCGCAACGCCACCGAAACCGCGCAGACGGTGACGGTGCAGATCCTGTGCGCCGACAACAGCGAACACCCGGCCGAGTTGCAGCTGAACCCGGTGGACTATCACGGCAAGCCGTGCGTGCAGTTGCGGGTGACGCCGGCGCCCGGCAATCCGGCCTACAGCGAAACCGTGGCCCGCTTGAGCACGCAGGACCTGGTGACGCGCGTCGCCAATCGCGAGCACTTCATGACCGTGCTCGACGCCGCCATCCGCAAGGCAGTGCAGCTCGGCAGCTTCAGCACGCTGATCGTGGTCGATATTGCCGACTTCGACGAGATCAAAACCGCCATCGGCACCTCGAGCACCAACTTCCTGCTCAACGACATCGCGGAGTTTTTGCAAAGCGTCGGCAACGGCCATCAAGTGGTGGGCCGCATCGCCGAGGCGCAATTCGGCCTGCTGCTCGACAGCGGCAACCCGGACGAAACGCTGCAACTGGTGACGATGATCCGCGAGCGCTGCAACAGTTATCTGACCGCGGCGATGCCGACGTCGCTGGCGTTGCTGTGCGACGTCGGCATGGCGTTGATCAACGGCCATGCGCCGAATGCCGACACCATCCTGACCCGCGCCCGCCACTGGCTGGCTGCCGACTCGCTGCACGCCGACCCGCTGGCGCAGCAGCAAGCGATGCCGGCCGCGGCACCCAACGCGAAGGAAATGCTGGACTATCTCGCCATCGCGTTGCGCGAGCAGCGCTTCATCCTTTATTTCCAGCCCATCGTCCACATCAAGGGCGGCAGCAACCATGGCTACGAAGTGCTGGTGCGCATGCTCGACGACGAAGGCAACGAGATACGCCCCGGCGCCTTCCTGCCGCTTGCCATCCTCAACGGCATGGGCGAAGACATCGACCGCATGGTGCTGGAGCTGGTGGTGTCGTCGAAGGAAAGCGCCACCAACAACGATACGCTGGTGGTCAACATCACCAGCAACACGCTGGCCAGCAAGACTTTCCTGCCGTGGCTGGGCGAACTGCTGCAACAGCGGCGGTTCCCGGCCAGCCGGTTGGTGCTGGAACTGAGTGAGATCGATTTCCACGCCAATGCCAGCCACGCCCGCGGTTTCTGCCAGGGTGCCGGCAAACTGGGGCTGAAATTCGCACTCAGTCATTTCGGTACCGCGGTGGAACCGTTCGCGATTCTCGACAAGCTGAAGCCGAGCTTCGTCACGCTCGACGAATCGGTAGTGCGCGACCTCATCTACAGCGCGCACCAGAAAGCCAACGTGCAAGCGCTGATAGAATCGCTGCACCAGCGCGGCATGCTGGTGGCGGCGCCGCAGGTGGAAGACATGGACGTACTGCCGGTGCTGTGGGCCGCCGGTGCCGATTTCGTGCAGGGTTATTGCCTGCAGGCACCGACCAAGAACATGAACTATGCTTTCGTGCAGGAAGAGGAAATCACCCTCTCCGCTCCCGAGCAATAACGCGGTAACCGATCCGACTCCATGAGCATCAAACAGAAATTTACCGTCGTCTTCAGTCTTCTGGTCATCGTTTCGATTTGCGGCTTCGCCTTGCTGGCGCAGCAATCGTTCCAGCGCACGCTGGAAAGCCAGGCCAACGATTTCGCCACCATCCTGGCCAAGCAGACCGCCGATTCGGTGACCGAGCTCGTGCTCGCCAACGATCTACTCGGACTCAACGTGGTACTGGGACAGTTGAAGCAGGAGCCCGGCTTCGTCAGCGCCACCATCACCGATGTCGACAAGCGCGTACTGGCCTCGACCTTGCCGCCGGGTTCGGGAGTGCCGACCAAGGGCCGGCTCTACACGGCGCCGATCACGGTGCAGGATTCGGTGGCCGGCCAGGTGATCTTCGTGTTCGACGACAGCCAAGTGGAGGAACAGCGCACCCGGGTGCTTTACCTCGCGGCCGCCACGCTGGCCGCCTCGCTGCTGATGACAGGGCTGATCGCGTGGTGGCTGTGCGAAGGCATCACCGCGCCGATCCTGCGCCTGCTCGATCAGGCCGAGAACTTCGAGGTGGGCGACGAAGGCGCCTTCATCACGGTGGATCGCGACGACGAGGTAGGTCAACTGCAACAACGCTGGTCCGACCTGTTGCAATACCAGCGCCAGTTGCAGGAAAAGCTCGCCGTCACCGGCGTGCCGGACGCAGAGCCGTCCGATGAGCAACTGCAGCGGCCCGAACGCCGTATGGCGACAGTACTGGCGATCGAAGTGGTCAACAGCGCTTCCGCGGTGGAACTGCTGCATCCGGCCACGTTGTCGACGCTGTTGCAGCAATACCAGTTCTACCTGCGCCAGGCTTCGCGCCTGTACCGCGGCGTCGTTACCCAGATCAGCGGCGATCGCGCGCTGGTGGCGTTCGATGTGCGCCAGTGCCAGGACGAACATGCCTTCAACGCCATTTGCTGCGGCCAGCTGTTTCTGCACCTGATGCAGCGGCTGGCGTTGCTGCAGAAGGCCCGCAATGCCCAGCAGTTGGAGTTCCGTCTCGCCGTGCACAGCGGCGACGTGTTCTTTTCGCCGCTGTGGAAGAGCGCCAAGCAGGAAAAGGACACGCCGCGCCGCGAAACCATGATCGGCCACACCGTGGGCCTGGTGCAGGAGCTGCTGACGCACGCGGCGACCGGCCACATCCTGGTCAGCGAGCTCAGTTACGATCTGGCCAACGGCAACATGCGGCTGCCAGTCGAACCCGGCGAAGGCGTATTGACCGACAAACGCACGATTCTGACCTACAATGTGCCTGCCGAGTGCGGTGCGCACAAGGAGCTGCTTGAGAAGCAGTGCCTGCACCTGCTGCCGGAACAACCGCGCGGCCAGGACGGCGCCGCGCTTTCAGTGTAAGCAAGCAGGCAATCGAACAGGCAACCAATGGACGACAAAATCCGCGTAGGACATCCCTTCTACTTTCCCACCCAGGCGGTACTGGTGGACGACGATCCCGATTTCCTCGAAGGGATCAGCCTGATGCTGAACAAGAACCTCAGCTACAAGCTGTTCCAGTCGGCTGGCACGGCGCTCAACTACGTCAATGAAGCGCACTTGCAAGTGCACTTCATTCAGCGCTGCTACAGCAGTTATAAGACCGGTCCTCTCGAATCGGATTCGATCACGCACATCGACATCGGCAAGTTGCATCATGAAGTGTTGAACGCGTTCCGGTTCCAGACCTGCTCGACGGTGATCGTCGATTACTCGATGCCGGAAATGAACGGTCTCGAGTTCCTGATGAATCTGAAAAACCCGTTCATCCGCAAGGTACTGCTGACCGGCCAGGCCGACATGGAACTGGCGGTGAAGGCATTCAATCAGCAGTTGATCGATCAGTTCATCGACAAGCACGACCCGCGGCTGAAGCAGAAGCTCAATGCCACCATTGCCTCGTTCCAGGACCAGTATTTCCGCCGCAGCTTCAAACTGATCACCGATCCCATCCTCGCCAACAACAGCGACGCATTCCTGGTGAATCCGGAATTCCAGGAATTCTTCGAGGAAGTGCGCCGCCAATTGAAATGCGTCGAGTACTACATGCTGGACGTACCGCACAGTGGCTTCTTGCTGGTCGATGCCGACGGTAACCGTCAGTGCCTGCTGATCTACACCCAGTCGTCACTCGACGAACACTACCGGCAGCTGAAGCAGGCAAACGCCCCGGCGGCCTTGTTGAACGAGGTA
>DATJXP010000373.1:0-3948 GCA_035500035.1 Candidatus Acidiferrum sp.
CGCCCCCGCTGACTTCTGCGCGCCTGACCAAACGCCTGCTGTCGCTGGACCTGCTCGTGGCCGTCGTCATTGCAGTGGGTATCGCGTTGAGCCTGCTGCTGCGCCAGGGCGGCAATGGCACCGCACCCACGAACGCCGCCGCGCCGGTTGCCGCCGCCGCGGCCGACAAATCCATCGCCGTACTGCCGTTCGCCAACCTGTCCACCGACGCCGACCAGGATTATTTCGCCGACGGCCTCGCGGACGAGTTGATCAACAAGCTGTCGCAGGTGCGCGACTTGCAGGTCACCGGCCGCAATTCGTCGTTCTATTTCAAGGGCCGCACCAGCACACTGAGCGAAATCGGCACGATGCTCGGGGTCGGACACGTGCTGCAAGGCAGCGTGCGCAAGTCCGGCACGCATCTGCGCATCAACGCGCAATTGATGAACGCGAAGTCCGGCATCAACGAATGGTCGCAGAACTTCGACAGCGAACTCACCGACATCTTCGGCGTGCAGGACCAGATCGCCAAGGCGGTCACCGTCGCGTTGAGCGTGACGCTGGGCGTCGGCGAATTCCACCGCAACGGCATGACGCGCAACGCGGATGCCTACGACGAATATCTCAAGGGCATCGCCGCCACCGCGGTCAACGGCATTCCCGGCGCGACGGCGGCGGTGGAGCATCTGCAACGCGCGGTCGCCATCGACCCGCTGTTCAGCCTGGGCTGGTTGAAGTTGCGCGATGCCTATTTCTTCAGCATCACCAACCTGCCGCCGGAGCAAACCCGCGACTTCCGCGATCTGATGGTCAAAGCCTTGCAGCAGGCGCGCATGGTGACGCCCGATCTACCGGAACTGTTGCTGGCCGACGCCGATGAAGACATCCGGCTGGGCAACTGGCTGGCAGCCGAAAAACTGTTCAGGCAGGTGATGGACGGCAACGAAACCGTGTCGGCCGTCGCCAATGCCAAGTACGGCGAAATGCTGTCCGAGGTCGGCCGCAGCAAGGATGCCCTGCCCTACCTGCAACGCGCCGTCCGCCTCGACCCGCTGTCGGCGGACCTGGCGGCCAACCTGACCAAGAACCTGTTGCAACTGGGTCGTATCGACGAAGCGGTGGCCGAAGCCGACCGCGGCATCGCACTGGGCGATGCGGGAAGAAGCGTTTTCCTGCGGGCACTGAAAATGCTGGCCGCCTACAGCGTCGATGACCGCGTGAAGGCGGCGGCCGAAGTGCGGGCCGGCGGTGCCCCGCCCGGCCCCGTGTTTGCCGAGGTCGCCGACTTGCTGGTGGCACACAAGAATGCGGAAGTGCTGTCGCTCATCAAGCGCACCATAGAGGGCGACGTACCGCCGGTGGCGTTGGCGGCCTTGTCGCTGCCGGCCCAGTTGGCCGGCGACCCTGCGCTGGCGGCCGATCTCGCCTTGAAGCGGGTCGGCACCAAGGTACTGACCAATCCGCTGTTGCACATCTGGCTGGACATCACCGCGCCGGTGCGTCAATCGCCGCAATTCAAGCATGCGGTGATCGACTCGGGTCTGCTCGACTACTGGCGCACCACCAGCCACTGGGCCGACAAGTGCAACCCCGTGGGCGAAAACGATTTCGAGTGTCACTGAAATGAAAAAGCCCGCCAATGCGGGCTTTTTTCAATCCTTCTTCTTGCGCTTGAACGGCTTTTTCTCCGTTGTCGGCGCGCCACCCGCCTCAAACTTGCTGATGTTCAACTGCTTGTTGGCGACCCACACCTTCTGCAGGTGCTTGAAGATTTTCGGCGGCATGCCTTCGGGCAGATCGATGATGGAGAAATCGTCATAGATCACGATGCGGCCGATGTACTTGCTGGCGATGCCGGCTTCGTTGGCGATGGCGCCGACGATGTTGTTGGGTTTGACGCTGTCGTTGTGGCCAACGCCGATGCGGAAGCGCTCCATGCCCTCTTCCGTTGGACCGAGCAGATCCGGTGGCGGCGTTGGCGCGCGTTCGCGGCGCTGGCGCGGCTCGCGCTCTTCGCGCTGACGTGAGTCTCTGTCAGCGTCATCGAAGCGCGGACGCGGGCGGAAACCGTCACCGTTGTCGGACTCATCACGGCGTGGTTTGCGCGGGCGCGCGGCAAAATCATCGCCACTGCCTTCATCGCGCGGCGGCCGGCGCTCGCGGCGATTGAAACTTTCATCGCCACGATCTTCGCCCCTATCATCGCGGCGTTCCCGCCGCTGCCGCGGCGCAAAATCGTTGTGGCCCGACGCTGCCTTTCTTTCTTCGCGCTTCTCGGCGCGCGCCTGTTTTTCCAGCAGCAGCGGATTGTCACCCTGCACCATGCGCACCAGCGCGGCGGCAATCTCCTCCATCGGCACGTTGTGCTCGCGGCGGTAGCGCTCGACCATGCCGGTGGCATCGGTCAAGTCGCCGTGCGCCAGCGTGTCGGTGATGCGCTGCATGAAACGGGCGACGCGCTTGTCGTTGATCACTTCGGTCGACGGCAATTCGATCTGCGCGATCTTCTTGCGGGTGGCGCGCTCGATCGTGCTCAACATGCGTTGCTCGCGCGGCGCCACGAACAGGATGGCGTCGCCTTCGCGGCCGGCGCGGCCGGTGCGGCCGATGCGGTGGATGTAGGTTTCGACGTCGTGCGGAATGTCGTAGTTGATGACGTGACTGATGCGCTCGACGTCGAGCCCGCGCGCGGCGACATCGGTGGCGACCAGGATGTCGAGCTTGCCGTCGCGCAGCTTTTCCACCGTGCTCTCGCGCAACTGCTGCGACATGTCGCCGTTGAGCGCCGACGCGGCAAAGCCGCGCGCGCCGAGCTTGTCGGCCAGTTCGACCGCCATGGTCTTGGTGCGCACGAAGATCAGGATGGCAGTGAACTCTTCGGCTTCGAGGATGCGGGTCAACGCATCGAGCTTGTTGGTGCCGCGCACCGGCCAGTAGCGCTGACGCACGGTGTCGGCGGACGCGGCCTTGGTTTCGATGGCAACGTGTTCGGGTTCGCGCAAGTGCTGGTTGGCGATCTTGCGGATCGGCGGCGGCATCGTCGCCGAGAACAGCGCGATCTGCCGCTCGGCCGGCGCCTGTTCCAGAATCCACTGCACGTCGTCGATGAAACCCATGCGCAGCATTTCGTCGGCTTCGTCGAGCACCAGCGTCTTCAGGCCGCTCAGCGTCAACGTGCCGCGCCGCATGTGATCCATCACGCGGCCGGGCGTGCCGACCACAACGTGGGTACCACGCTTCAAACCCTGTAATTGACTGCGGAAATCGGAACCGCCATACACCGGCAGCACCTGGAAACCCTTGATGCCGGCGGCGTAAGTCTGGAACGCCTCGGCCACCTGGATCGCCAGTTCGCGCGTCGGCGTCAGTACCAGCACCTGCGGTTCTTTCTGTGCCAGATCGATTTTCGACAACAACGGCAGCGCGAATGCCGCGGTCTTGCCGGTGCCGGTCTGGGCCTGGCCGATGACGTCGCGGCCGGCGAGCAACAGCGGAATCGTGCGGGCCTGGATCGGCGACGGCCGCTCGTAGCCGGTGGCTTCAACGGCTTGCAGCACAGCCGGGCTCAGCGCAAGTTCGCTGAACGAAACGGATTCGGGGGACTTCATGGGGGGATACTCTGAGGGGGCCTGCGAATTATAAAGGAAGCGGTCCTGCAAAGGCCAAACAAGAATGTGTTCCCGGCCACGGATTGCACCGGTGCTGGACTCGCGCGGGCCACTGCGGCATAACAGGACATCACTGCCGGGGATGAAGATGCCTGCTTCCCTTACCTACGACGCCGTCGTCGGTCTCGACCACCGCCTGGAACACGGCCAGTTCTTCACGCCGCCGGCAGTCGCGCGCTTCATGCTGCAGTGGGTGACGGAATCCGGCGTGCCAGCGCTGTACGACCCCGCCTTCGGCCTCGGCGCATTGCATCCACGCAACGGCGACATCGACTTCACCGCATCGGAACTGGACCCG
>DATJXP010000374.1:0-2032 GCA_035500035.1 Candidatus Acidiferrum sp.
AATGCGGATTACGAAACAATTAGTACCGGCTGCAGGGCTGATATTCATCCTCGGCGCGGCCGGCATCCAGGCCGCCGAACCTGCCGCCAAGAGCGTCGGGCGCGGCTGGCCACTGGCAGTCGACCTCAACCAGCCACCGCCCAATCCCAAGCCGGCCCAAGTGCCCGATGCCGACGTCAAACAATTCATGGATCGCGACCTGTGGCAGGTTGGCCCGGCGCCGATGCGCGGCCTGTTTGCTTTTGGCGGCCCGCCTCCGGGCGCCACCGGTGGTCCTCCCGGTGCAGGCGGCCCACCGCCGACTTCGGGTGGCGGTCGCGTACCAGTGCCTGGCCAACCGCCGGTCGCCGGTTCGCAAGGCGTTGCCACTGCCATCGCCGCCAGCGCTCCTGCCGGCCAGCCGCCTCCGGGCGTCACCCCGCTGAAGGTGGACCTGTTCACCACCAAGGATTTCTACCAGGACCGCGAACTGTGGAAAGACCCGCGCTACTTCCGTTGCAACAGCCCGTATGCCGCCGAGTCGCAGCATGGCGCCAACGGCGCGGCCCTGTCGGCCGACAACGATCCCAAGAAAGCCACGTGGGGCTTCTGCGACCGCGACTACCCGCGCGAAGCCATGGTCAGCCCGTATCCGTTCAAGAGCGCACAAGAGCATTACGAAGCGCTGATGGCGGAGACCAAGGCGCATGGCGGCCCGAACAAATACGACTACAACAATTTCCCCGCCAACGAATGGACCGGCCGCTACGGCCTGCAGGGCCAGAACTGGTACGGCAGCATGCGCGTCAACCAGATCCCGACCGTGCTGTCGCTGCTGACGCCGGAATACCAGAAACGCATGGTGGAATTGCTGTACCAGGAAGGCGTCAAAGGCGCTTCGCAATGGCCATCGCAGTACTGCTGGCCGGAAGGCTTCATGCGCCGCTTCGATCCGGTGGCGATCCAGGTGCAGATCAACAACCACTTCGTGATTGCCACGCCTGACGTCGTGCAGATTTCCACCGGCGTCGCCCGCAATTTCGTCACCAATATCTACACCAACCGCTCGTTCAACATGACCGGTGCGACGCCGCGCCTCGGCGCCGACGTGCCGCGCTGGTACGGCGAAACCATCGGTTTCTGGGACAAGGACACGCTGATCACGTGGACCTCGAACATCCAGGGCTGGATGGTGCACGGCAAGTTCGAGTTCTCGAGCAAGCTGCAGACCATCGAGATCTACTCGCCGTACCGCGATGCCAACGGCAAGCTTGCCGGCCTCAACCACGAAGCGATCTTCTACGACCCGGAGTCGCTGGTGCAGCCGATGCGCATCGTGCGTCAGCTCAATCGTCTCGGCGGCATGGATACCGGCAACCCTTACGCCTTCATCGAATGCGTGCCGAACATCTATCCAGTCAAAGGCAAGGCCACTCCAGTGACGCCAGGCAACGTGATCGAACTCGAGATCCCCGACATGTACGGCCGTCCGTGGGCCAAGAACTGGGAAAAATATTTTGAAGCCGGCATGAAGGATCCGGACAAAGCCAAAGAAGACGAAATGTTCAACTTCGACACACCTGCCGATAAAAAGAGTGGTAAATGACTATGAGTAAACTGACTGTGCGCAACCTGTGCGGCGTGACCTTGCTGGGTCTTGGCCTGATTTCGGCCTCGGTGCAGGCGCACCATTCGTTCGCCGCCTACGACATGAACAAGACGCAGGTAGTCACCGGCGTGGTCACGCGCGTGAATCCCGACGCCAACCACTTGCAGATTTTCTTCGCCGTAATGAACGACGAACGCAAGAATGTCGATCGCGACAAGGACGGCAAGCCGATAATCTGGGCCGTCGAAATGGCCGGCTCCGCCGCCGCCGCGCAGGATGGCATCTCGGTGTCGTCGTTCCCGTCCGGCACCGTGTTCAGCGTAGGTCTGCACCCGCAACGTACCGGCGAACCTTCCGGCTTCCGCGAAGGCCCGCTGTTCAAGTGCCCGACCGGCGACAACGGCAAGGGTATACCGCCGAAGCCGGGCCAACACTGCGACAGCG
>DATJXP010000375.1:0-4502 GCA_035500035.1 Candidatus Acidiferrum sp.
TACCGAGCGCCACGAAAGCCGCCGCATCGACAACCAACTGCGTGGCCGCGCCGGCCGTCAGGGTGATCCGGGTTACTCGCGCTTCTACCTGTCGCTCGACGACAACTTGATGCGGCTGTTCGCGTCCGAACGCGTCGCCAACATGATGCGCAGCCTCGGCATGGAGAAGGGCGAAGCGATCGAGCATCGCATCGTCACCAACTCGATCGAGAAAGCACAGCGCAAGGTCGAGAACCGCAACTTCGACATCCGCAAACAGTTGCTCGAATACGACGACGTTGCCAACGAACAGCGCAAGTTCATCTACCAGCGCCGCAACGAATTGATGGAGATCGACGACATCTCGCCCGTCATCAAGGACATGCGCAAGGACGTCGTCGGCAATTGCGTCGATACCTTCATGCCGCCGGGCAGCATCGACGACCAGTGGGACATCCCTGGTCTGGAACAAGCGCTGCATTCCGATTTCGGCGTCAAGCTCCCCGTGCACCAGTGGCTGAGCGAAAACAAACAGATGACCGACGTCGAGGTGAAGGAACGCGCGCTCGCCGCCATCGAAGCCGACTACGACGCCAAGTGTGCCGAGATTGGCGACAACATGCGCATCTTCGAGAAGCAGATCATGCTGCAGGTGCTCGATACTTTCTGGAAGGAACACCTCGGCCAGATGGACAGCCTGCGCCAGGGCATCGGCTTGCGCGGCTATGGCGGCAAGAATCCCAAGCAGGAGTACAAGCGCGAAGCCTTCAACCTGTTCGATCAGTTGCTGAAAAACCTGCAAGTGGAAGTGATCAAGTTCCTCAGCCTGGTGCGCATCCGCCGCGAAGAAGAAGTGGATGCCATCGAGAAGCAGCGTCAGGAAGAAGAAGCCAAGGTGGTCAGCCGCCAGATTCACGCGGACCCGGCCGCGGCCGAACAGGAAGCCGCGCCGGAAGCACCGCCGCCGCCGCGCACGCCGGTCATGCGCGCCGGCCCGAAAGTGGGCCGCAACGAACCGTGCCCGTGCGGCTCGGGGCTGAAATACAAGGCCTGTCACGGCAAGCTGGAGGCCTGACATGGCGGTCGGCAGCGGTGAATTGGGCGCCTTGCATCCGGTAGCCGGCGTACGCATGGCGGCGGTATCGGCCGGCATCAAGAAGCCGGGTCGGCTCGACGTGGTGGCATTCGAACTTGCTGCCGGTAGCGTGACGGGCGGCGTGTTCACCACCAATGCGTTCTGTGCTGCTCCGGTGACTATTTGCCAACGACATATTGCGCAAGCAGCACCGCGTTACTTGCTGATCAACACCGGCAACGCCAATGCCGGCACCGGCGACAGCGGCATGCAGGCAGCACAACAATGTTGCGACGCCCTCGCCAAGGCGGCCGGCGTTGCCAGCGCCGAAGTGCTGCCGTTTTCCACTGGCGTGATCGGCGAGCTGTTGCCGGTTGCGAAGATTGTTGCTGTGGTACCGCAAGCGCTGAAAGAACTCGTTACCGATGACTGGGCAAAGGTTGCACGCGGCATCATGACGACCGACACGCGGCCGAAAGCAGCATCACGGCAGCTGCAGTTGAACGGCAAGACGGTAACCATCACCGGGATCGCCAAGGGCGCCGGCATGATCAAGCCCAACATGGCGACGATGCTGGGCTACATATTCACCGATCTTGGCATGCAGGCCGCCACCGTGCAGGCACAAGTGAAAGCCGCGGCCGACAAGTCGTTCAACCGCATCACCATCGATGGCGACACCTCCACCAACGATTGCTGCATGCTGGTCGCCACCGGCAAGAGCGGTGTGCAGTTCGCTTCGCTATCGGCAACGGAACAACAGCGCTTCGTCGAGACGCTGCAATCTGTATTCATCGACCTCGCCACCGCCATCGTGCGCGACGGTGAAGGCGCCACCAAGTTCGTCACCATCCGCGTAGAAGGCGGTGCCAATGTGCAGGAATGCCTGCAGGTGGGTTATGCCATCGGCGAATCGCCGCTGGTGAAAACCGCGCTGTTCGCCTCCGATCCCAACTGGGGCCGCATCCTGGCCGCTGTCGGCCGCGCCGGCCTGCAACAACTGCAACTCGACCAGGTGGAAATCTGGCTCGACGACGTCAACATCGTTCGCAATGGCGCCCGTGCCGCCAGTTATACCGAAGCCGCGGGGCAGGGTGTGTTGTCGAAGGCCGAGTTCACCATCGGCGTCAAACTCGGTCGCGGCGGTTGCAGCGAAACGCTGTGGACCTGCGATTTCTCGCACGATTACGTCACCATCAACGCCGAGTACCGTACGTGACGCGCATCCACGTCGCGGCCGGCGTCATCCTCAACGACGACAACGAGGTGCTGCTGGCGCTGCGCCCGTCGCACAAGCACCAGGGCGGCTTGTGGGAATTCCCCGGCGGCAAGGTGGAGGCGGGTGAAAAAGTCGATGACGCGCTGGCGCGCGAATTGATGGAGGAGTTGAATCTTGCCATCGAAGCGCCGCAGCCGTTTCTCGTCACCGAGCACGACTACGCCGACAAGCACGTCAAGCTCGACGTGTGGCTGGTGCGCCGCTTCAGCGGCGAACCGCACGGCAGGGAAGGGCAACAGTTGCGGTGGGTGCCGTTGCGGGAATTGCCCGGCTACCGGTTTCCGCAGGCCAATGTAATCATTGTCGAACGATTGTTGCAGGAACTGGCATAGCCGGTCGGCTGACGGTCCATTTGGGAACCAAGGAGAGTGCGATGTTGAAGGATGATTACCAGCAGCGCCTGGCGCAGGAAAAGCAGAACTTCAATGACTATTTGAACGTGCACGATTTGCCGGCCATTTTCCACTATTGGTCGAACAAATATCTCGCGCCGAAGTTTCGTACGTTCGGCATCACGGACCCCGAGCAGTTTTATCTGCTCTATGCCGAAAAATTTCGCCAACGCTTTCCCGACAGGAACATGACCCTGCTGAGCATAGGTTGCGGCAACTGCGACATGGAGGCGCGACTGGCGCGCAACCTGCTCGATAAAGGCATCGGCAAGTTCAAGATCGAATGTCTCGACATCAACGAAGCCATGCTCGAACGCGGCAAGCAATATGCGGTTGAACTTGGCGTGCAGGACAATCTCGTCATGGTGTGTGCCGACTTCAATCGTTGGCAACCCGACAAACGGTATGACGTCATCATCGCCAACCAATGCCTGCATCACGTGCAGGAGCTGGAGCAGTTGTTCGCATTGATCAAGGGCTGCCTCGATCCGGAAGGGTATTTCGTGACCTGCGATGTGATCGGCCGCAACGGTCATCTGCGTTGGCCGGAGGCGTTGGAGCTGGTGCAGCAGTTCTGGCGCGAGCTGCCCGAGCATTACCGCTACAATCGGCTGTTGAGCCGGCAGGAAATGGAGTACATCAATCACGATTGTTCGGTTGAAAGCTTCGAAGGTATCCGTGCCCAGGACATCCTGCCGTTGTTGATCGAAAACTTTCATTTCGAGTTGTTCATCCCCTATTCGAACATCATCCTGCCGTTCATCGACCGTCCCTTCGGCCATAATTTCAATGCCCAAGCCGAGTGGGACCGCGATTTCATCGACAGGGTGCACGCGCGCGATGAAGCGGGTATGTTGAGCGGAGAATTGAAGCCTACCCAGATGCTGGCTGTATTGCGGTCGGTGCCTGTAAAGCCGCTGTTGTTGGACCCGCGCTTGACTCCGCGGGACTGCGTACGCAAGCCGGACAGGATGATGACATCGATGTTGAAAAAATTGTTTGCTTCCAAGGGTGACACCGTTGCAGGCAAAGAGGCGGACGAAAAACCCGGCCCCGGTCACTTGCTGTGGGTGTGCAATCTCTGCGGCGGCGACAATCATTCGTACCCGGATTCGATACGGCGCGAAACCGGTGCATGCAAGCGCTGTGGCGGCATATTACGTTTTCGCAGCATTGCGGCCGTGTTGACGCAGCGCCTGTTCGGAACGGTGAAAGTTCTCGCGCAATTAAACGAGAATCGTGCAATTCATGGTCTCGGCATGAGCGACTCCCACACCTACGCCGATCAACTTGCCGGAAAGTTTTCCTACACCAATACCTTCTATCATCAGGAGCCGTTGTTGGATATCACCAAGCCGGATCCGAAATGGTTGGGTGCCAATGATTTCGTCATCACTTCCGATGTGTTCGAACATGTCCCGCCTCCCGTGCAGCCGGCGTTCGATAATCTTTTTGCGTTATTGAAACCCGGTGGTTGCGTGGTGTTCTCGGTTCCCTATTCACTCGGCGAGGAAACCAGGGAACATTTTCCGCACCTGCATGAGTTTTCGCTGGCACAAGAGTCGGATGGTCGGTGGGTATTGCAAAATGTGACCAAGGACGGCCGCCAGGAAGAATTCCGCAACCTGGTATTCCACGGTGGCCCGGGATCGACACTGGAAATGCGGGAGTTTTCGCTCAAGGCGTTGCAGAAAAATCTGGCCGACGCCGGGTTCACTGACGTCCGCGTGCACAACGAATCGATATTCGAGCACGGCATTTTCTGGCTCCAGCCGTG
>DATJXP010000376.1:0-8455 GCA_035500035.1 Candidatus Acidiferrum sp.
GCGTGCTGCAGGCGCTGAACCAGGCGAGCGAGGCGATCGAACAATACCGGCTCTGCGTGCTGCAACAGCCGGCGCATCTCGATGCGTGGTCGAACCTCGCCGTGCTGTATCAGGATGGCGATGAGGACGCAGCGGCGCTGCATGCTTACCAGCAAGCGCTCGCGCTCGCGCCCGCTGCGGTGCGCACGCTGCGCAACTACGCCACGCTGTTGTTGCAGCTGGGCCGTTACGATGAAGCCGCCGCGTGCTGCGAACGGGCGTTACAGCAGCAACCGCTGGCTGCGGAAATTCACGTCAAGCTGGCCTGGATCCACCTGGTGCAGGGCGATTTCGCGCGCGGTTGGCACCAGCAGCGCTGGCAGCCGCTGTCGCCGGAATTCCATGCCAGCGATCCACCGCGGCTGATTCCGTTTCCGTTGTGGCAGGGGCAATCGTTGCACGACGAAGTGCTGCTGGTCACCGGCGATCAAGGCATCGGCGACGTGGTGATGTACGCCTCGCTGCTGCCCGATCTGCTGCAGCAAGTGCAACACGTCGTGGTTGAATGCGAAGCGCGCTTGACCGCCTTGCTCGGCGCGGCGTTTCCGGCGATCCGCTTCATCGCCAGGCAGCCGCGGCGCGATTTCTGGTGGCAAGCAGAGCTGGGTCGCATCGATTGCTGGTGCCGGTTGTCGGAACTGGCGCTGCGTTATCGCCGCACGGCGGCGGAATTTCCGCTGCGCGGCGGTTATCTGCTGGCACCGGCAACGCGGCATGCGTATTGGCGGCAGCGGTTGCAGGCGTTGGGTGGCGGCTGCAATGTCGGCATTGCCTGGCGCGGCGGTGCCAACGCGCGTACCAGACGCATCCGCTCGATTCCGTTGCAGCAGTGGCAGGCGTTGGCGGCACTGCCTGGCGTCAACCTCGTCAACTTGCAGTACGGCGATCACGCGCAGGAAATCGCCGACTTCAATCGCACGGCGGCAAAACCGTTGCATTTTTTCGACGAACTGGATGCCGTCGCCAATCTCGATGATTTCACCGCGCTGGTGGCAGCGCTCGATCTCGTCATCAGCATCGACAACACCACGGTGCACATCGCCGGCGCGCTCGACGTGCCGGTGTGGGCGCTGTTGCCGTCGTCGCCGGACTGGCGCTGGCAACTGCGGCGTAACGACAGTCCTTGGTATCGCAGCGTGCGACTGTTTCGCGCCGAGGTGTTGTCGGCAGCGGCGATGAATGCATCGTTGCAGCGTGCGGTTGATGAGTTACGTGCGGCGCTCGCTGGCTCGACCTGGCCGCTGCGCACGCCGCAGTTGTGTCAGGTCTTGCCGCCTTCTGCGCAACAGGTGGCGGCAACCAGCTACGCCGTGCTGATCAACGACGCGCGGCTGTGGAGCGATTGGGGCTACGCCTGCGGCAGCCTGGCGCTGCACGCCGAATTGCGGCAACGCTATGGCGCAGTGGCATCGTTGCCGGTCAACGATGTGTTGGCGCTGCAGGATTGCCCCGCGACTGCACAACAGTTCGACGACGACGCGATTTACCGCAATTTTGCCGCCAAAAACGGTGCGTTGCTGCAACTGCTGGCCGCAGCGGCAGTGGTGACGATCAACGCCGAACCAGGCTTGCCGGTCGAGGCCGGCTTGCGCTCACGCTACCTGGCGCATGTGGCCGAACATCGCCTGCAACGGCGGGTGGAGGTGATAGACGAAAGCAGGTTGCCACTGTTCATCGAACGGCATTTTGTGCGCGAGCCGGTCGCGCGGCGGCGCAGCGTGACGTTGATCGGCGCTGCTGGCTGGAATGCCGCGACTATGCAGCAGTTGAACAGTCTGTTGACGCAACTGGCCGAGGTGAAAGTGCAAGTCGAGTTGCTGGTCGGTGCCGGCGCCTGGCTGGCCAACGACGATCACCAGCTGACGCAGGCGCTCGCCGCTCGCATCGGCACTGCGTGCCAGCTGGTGCTCGCCGGTTCGGAAGCGGAATGGTTGCAGCACATCGCCAGTACTGGCGTTGTCGTCACCGGGCGCATACAGCCGGCACTGGCTGCCACTGGCGTTGCCACGCCGCTGGTGGAAGTGGACACCGCGGCGCCCGATCTCGCCGCCAGCCTGCTGCGCCGCATCACGCACCTGCTGACTACCGCCGGCGCGTGACCACGGCGTTCTGCGTCACAGCACCATCAAGTCCTGGCCGACGATCACTTCGCCGCTGAAGCCGCCCTTGTGTACGTCATCGATGAAGGTCGAAGTCGGGTAAGCAAGACCGCCCTTGGCGGCGCCCGGCAGCAGATGGTAGAGCACGACGGTGCCGACCTTGGCTTCGGTCGCCATGCGTGCCACTTCCGACGGCGGCGCATGGGTTTCGGCCAGGTGGCGATAGATGTTGTCGGGATTGCCGGCTTCGGTGGCGGCCTTGGCGCGAGCGACGTTTTGCGCGTGCGAGGTTTCGTCCATGATCTCGCACAGGAAGTAATCGGCGCCTTTCGCCAGCTCGACGATGCTGCTCGAGTACGAGGTGTCGCCGGAGAAAACGATGGAGCGGTACTTGGTGTCGAAACGGATCGCCATCGAGCGGTGCTGCATCCGCGCCATCGAGTGATCGGGGTAGTGCGCGTTCTGGATGCCGGTCACGGTGACGCGTTCGTCCTTGTAGATCGCCACCTTGGTCGGCGAGATGTTGACGTCGTGGCCGTGGAACTGGGTGTCGATACGCTGCTTGCGGCCTTCGTCAACGGTACGGATCTCGGCATTGGGCGTGGCGAACGCGGTGATCGCATCGACCATCTTCGCGGTGCCGTACGGGCCGTAAACGTCGGTGGGCTTGGCCTTGTTGCCGTTGGTCCATTGAAAGTTCAGCAGCGCGGCGAGATCGGCGGTGTGGTCGTCGTGCAGGTGGGTCAGGAAAATATTGTCGATGCGCTGGAAGCCAACGCCGGAGGCGACCAGCTGACGCACGGTGCCGTAACCGCAATCGACCAGGTAGGGCACGCCATCGACGACGACGGCAACCGCGGTTTGCGAGCGGTTGAGGTCGATGCCGGGGCCGCCACGCGTGCCGAGCAGCACGATGTGAGCTCCGGGCTCCGCCGGCAACGCGGGCGCGGGGCCGGAGGTGGGGCCGGCGCCTTGCGGCGGCTGGGCCCATGCCTCGAGCGGCAGCACTGCCGGCAAGGCACCGGCGGCCAGCAGGGCGAGCGTCTGCTTCAACAGGTGGCGGCGGGCGGGGAAAGCGGGCGATTGCAGCGGGATTTTTGCTTGTCCACTCATATGGTCTCCTGTGGATTCTTGTTGGATGATGGCAGTATAGGCAACTGCCGATACCGCGAAAAAATATGAACATCAATTCTGGATTTTGGCAAGCCGGCCAGAACGATGTAACGGCAAAATGACGTAAACAGGCACACCTGCCCCCTTCAACGACGACACAGGTCCGATCATGAAACGACATTCCGCGTGCACACTGATGACAGCGCTGCTGCTGGCGACGTTCGCCATCGGCCAGGGCCTGGCGCAGCAGACTCCGCCCGCGCCGCCCAAGCGGCCGCCGGCGGTGTTGAAGCAACTGTCGCTCGACGCGGAAATTCCCGGTCTCAAGGAACCGTTCAAGGGCATCACCACCAACGGCGTCATCGAGCCCGATTTGTTTCACATCCACGCCACCGGCGTTTCCACCAACGCGGTGCGCGACGCCACCGATCTGTTCCTTGCCAGCCTGACGCCGGAGCAGCGCGCCAAAACCGTGTACGACATCAACAACGACGAATGGCGCAAGTGGATGAACCAGAGTTTCTATGTGCGCCAAGGCGTCAGCTTCGACGAGATGAACGCCAAGCAGAAAGAGGCCGCGTTCAACCTGCTGAAGGCCGCGCTCAGCGCCAAAGGCTTGAAGCAGACGCGCGACATCATGCGGCTCAACACCACGCTGGCCGAACTGACCGACGGCAACTTCGACGAATACGGCGAAGGCCAGTACTACATCACCGTGATGGGCAAGCCGGATATGAAGGAACCGTGGGGCTTCCAACTCGACGGACATCACGCGGTGATCAACTACTTCGTGCTGGGCGACCAGGTGGTGATGACGCCATTTTTTGCCGGCTCGGAACCAGTGATCGCGCCGAGCGGCAAATACAAGGGCACCAAGGTGCTGCAAGACGAGCAGAACAACGCGATCGCCTTCGTCAACGGGCTCGACGCCAACCAGCGCAAAGCCGCCATTCTCAAGTTCGACAAGACCGGCGACGAAAACCTGACCGAGGCATGGAAGGACAACGTCGTGCTCGACTACGCCGGCGTCAAGGCCTCCGCGCTGAACGATAAACAAAAGCAGCAACTGCTGGCGCTGATCCAGCTCTACGTCGGCAACATGGACGACGGCCACGCCAAAATCAAAATGGATGAAGTGAAGGCGCAGCTCGACCGCACGTACTTTGCGTGGATCGGCAAGACCGAAAAAGACAGCGTGTTCTATTACCGCATCCACAGCCCGGTGGTGCTGATCGAGTTCGATCACCAGCGGCCGGTGGGCTTGCGTCATCTGTACGACCCGAACCTGCCGTATCACGAACACATCCACACCGTGGTGCGCACGCCGAACGGCAACGACTATGGCAAGGATCTGCTGCGCCAGCATTACGCGCAGCAACATGCGACGCCATGACGGGATCGCGGCGTGACTGGCTTGACTGAAAGCCTCACTGTTCCTCGCCACGGCGTTGACGCCGACGCAGACGCCTACGCCGATTTCCGCAAGGCCGGCGTCATCGTGTTCGATCAGCTGTGGCCGGCGGCACGCATCGCCGAACTGCTGGCCACGCTGGAAACCCTGCATCCGGATTACGTCGGCAAGGTGGCGCGCCGGCCCGACGATCGCTTCGAGGTCGGCGATGGCCGCTTCATCTCGCCGCTGACGTTCGCGCCGCCGTTCGACTGTGCCGACATCCTGCTGCATCCGACGCTGGTGCGGTTTTTCAGCCGCGCGCTGGGGCCGAAGTTCGTGTTCGAGGCCATCGGCGTGATCTCGGCATTGCCGGGCGCCGCGGCGCAGACACTGCACAGCGACGGCGCCTGGTTGTTCGGCGAAGTCGGCCTCGACCGCATCCTGCCGGCGTTCGCGATGACGGTGGTGATTCCGCTGGTCGCCATGGACGCCGTCAGCGGCATGACGGCGCTGTGGCCGGGCAGCCACTTGCACGACCGCGACGTCGATACCGACCCATACGAGGCGCCGGAAATCGCCACCGGCTCGTGCGCGGCGTGGGATTTCCGCCTGCGCCACCGTGGCCTCGCCAACAACGGCACCCAGGCGCGGCCGCTGCTGTATGTCACCGTATGCCGACCGTTCTGGATCGATCACAAGAATTTCGAGCCGGGCGTCAATGCCAAACTGCTGGCCTCGCGCAGCGCGGTGGCCAAATTGCCGGAAGCCGACCGCAAACGGTTCATGCGCGCCCGGTTTGTCGATTAAACTGGCCAGGCAGTTTCAGGGGGGTGGCCGCGGTGCCACACAGCCAAGTCAAACGACAACAACCCACGAGGTAGCTATGACGATTACAAGTTCCACCCGCAAATTATTTGCCGTGCTCGGCCTTGCCGTGCTGAGCCAACTCAGCCTGGCGCAAACGGCCATTCCCGATTACATCCAGAAGGCAGTCGCTTCGCCCGAACGCGCGAAGGCAATGACCGACCGCGATGCGCTGCGCCATCCGGCCGAAACGCTGGTGCTGTCCGGCATCAAGCCGGGCGACAGCGTGGTCGAGTTCGCCGGCTTCGGCCAGTACTACACTACGCTGCTGTCGGCCGTTGTCGGCGACAAGGGCAAGGTGGCGGTGTTCGACCTGCCGTACCTCGAAGGCCGCACCGGTCCGGCCAGCCGCGAGTTCGCCGCCAAGCATCCGAACACCGTGTACACCAACCAGAACTACGACGACATCACGCTGCCGGCCAACGTCGATATCGTTTACAACGTGCTGTACTACCATGATCTCAGCATCAACAAGATCGACATCGCCAAGTTGAACAAGAAGATTTTCGCGGCGCTGAAGCCGGGCGGCGTGTTCTTCATCATCGATCACAATGCGGTCGCGGGCTCCGGCCGGCGTGATACCGATACCCTGCATCGCATCGATCCCGAACTGATCAAGCAGGAAGTGATCGCTGCCGGTTTCAAACTGGAAACCGAAAGCAAGCTGCTCGCCGCCAAGGACGACGACCACACCTGGGGTCCGTTCACTGCAGGCAAGCGCGGCACCACCGATCAAAGCGTGTTCAAGTTCGTCAAACCCAAATAACCGCCACCGGCCGGGAAATGCGGGTCAGCATTTCCCGGTCCGGCATCCTCGATGAAGACATTGGCCGATTTGCTGCGTTTCCCGGATTCCGTACTCGACGAGGAAGCGAAAGCGCTTTGGCTGAAATACCAACTCAACCTGCGGCCCCGCGTTTACCTGGCGATGGTGGTGGTCGGCTTTCTTGCCGTCGGCAGAAATCTCGTGCTCGGGTTGCCTGTTTCGTTCGGCATCGATGCGATGCTGGTGATCTCGGCGTTTGCGCTGCTGTTGTCCGGGTTGTCGCCGCATTATTTTCTGCGCATCGACAAGGCGCTGGTCGGGTTCATCCTGCCGCTGCTGGTGTGGCAGCATTTTTTGTGGGACCCAACCAAGCCGTCGCCGACGCTGTTCTTCTTTCCGATGCTGGTGGTGGTGCTGGCCAGCGCCGACCACATCTGGTATGCCTCGCTCGGTTGCGTGACAGGTCTCGTGCTGGCGCTGAAGAGCGCGTTCGACCTGCCTGAACTCGATCAACCGATGTTGAAGCTGTTGGTGGCGCTGATAACGACCACGCTGCTGCTGTGGGTGCTGTCGGTCGTGGTCTGGCTGCGCGAAATCGGGCTGTGCCGGCGCCGTGCCGCGGTGCTGGGGTCGGTGCGCGAGAGCATCGCCATCCGCGACGAGCTGCTGCATGTGTTCCTGCAGCAACTGGGCGAACCGCTCGCCGCGCTGTTGCAGTGGTTGCGCCGGCCGCTGATCGACTGGGACAGTCTGTCGCAACAGGCCGACCGCTTGCAGACGACGCTGGCCGAGGCCCGCGTACGTACGCTGGAGCTGGAGCGCAAGTTGTTCGTGCCCGGCAACGGCGCGCTCGACGAAGAAGAGAGCATCAGCCGGGGCATCGTACGGGCGTTGCTCAACGGCGCGCCGGTCGCTACGGTGCTGATACTCGTCACCTACCTGATGGCGCACGATGCGGTGCGCTGGTCGCTGCTGGGGTCGATCGCCTTCTCGCTGGCGCTGTACATTTTCGCGCCGGCGATCGCCGCCAACGTGTTGCGCCGCCGTATCGCCATCTGGGGGCTGTTCACGTTCGTGGTCTGGGGTTGTGTCAACGAACTGCGCGATTCGGCACCGATGTTCGACGCGATCTACGCGCTGATCCTGGTCTATTGCGCGTTCCATGCGTTGGCGGTCGTCGATGCGGCATTGATGGCGGTGGCGGCTTACGCGTTGCTGGCGGGCTGGTACTGGTACGGCGCGTCGGTGACGACGTCGGTCGCGCTGATGCGCGGCAACTTCGTGCTGGTGCTGACGTTCGTCATCGCCTTCAGCATCATCCGTCAACTGCGCTTCCGCCAGTTCCTCGCCGAAATCGGCGGGCACGAACAACGGCTGCAAATCGAGCGCGACTTGCGCCACCGGCTGATGGCGACGTTGTTCCACGATGTCGCCAATCCGCTCAACGTGATCATCGGTCACATCTTCATGCGCGACAAGGAAACGGAGCCGGGCACCGCGGTGGCATTGATGCTGAGGATGGGTCAGCGCATCCGCTCGCTGCTGGACGTGACCGAAGCACTGGGTGCGGCCGAGGGTTTGTCGCCGGAATTGCCGTGCGAAACGCTGTCGATGGCGGAAGTGCTGCGCGAATTGCAGGACACTTTCGTCGACAAGCTGAAGGCCAAACAATTGCGGCTGGACGTGGCGCCGGGTAATGCGCCGGTGTGGGGCAACGGCACCGTGCTGGTGATGTCGGTGTTGTCGAACCTGCTGACCAACGCCATCAAGTTCAGCCCCAGCCACGGCATCATCACCATCACCACCACGCTCGGCACCGGCGAACGCGTCGGCCTGCTCGGCATCCACATCACCGACCAGGGCGCCGGCATTCCGCAGACAGTGATCGACCAGGTGCGGCGCGATCAGGCCGTCACCAGCACTCACGGCACCGCCGGCGAAGCGGGACACGGCCAAGGCTTGCGCTTGGCCAGCATGTATCTGGACAAGATGCAGGGGGCGCTGGAGTTTGGCGCGGGCTCCACCGTGACTGCTTACGTGAAGCTGGCGCCGCAGCAGTAGCCAGCTTAAATGGGGTCAGAGCCCATTTACCCTGACCCCATTTACCAATCGCGCATCGGCACCGAACCTGATGGCCACGGCGTCGGCAGTTTGCCTTCGGACGGAATCCACAGCGCATTG
>DATJXP010000377.1:0-4659 GCA_035500035.1 Candidatus Acidiferrum sp.
CGGCACCGGAAGCTGTCAGAGCGCGACCGATTGGCTATTGCCCTGCTTGCGGGCACTCAACAATCCGTTCATGGCCCGCCGCAGCACTTCCTGTTCGGGGCCGCGATCCATCTCGGCAATGCCAATGCAGAGCGCGGGTGCGATGAACGCCTTGCCGTCACCGTGCTTCGCGGTCCTGGCCTCGGCCAGCAAACGCTCGGCCAGCACTTTGGCGCCAGAGAGCGATATCTCCGGCAGAATCAGCAGGAACCGCCGGCGCACCCAGCGGCCGGCTACATCCTGCATGCGCAAGTTCCGCCGCAGCACGTCCGCCGTCCATTGCAGCGTGGCCGCATCGTCATCTTCGATGAATCCCCGGATGGCGGCAGTGGTATCGGGCTCCACGAACATCACGCAGCAATGGGAGCCGTAGCGCTGATTGCGGTTGAACTCGCTCTGCAGCATTTTCTCGAGGAAGGAGCGATTGGCGAGCTGCGTCGCCAGGTCGCCATAACTCAACGCCTCCAGATCGTTGATGCTGAGCATCAGGTCGCGCTCGGCCTTGAGCCGGAAATATTCCGGAATGCACGTCAGCACGGTGATCAGCATCGTGATGACGATCACGCGTACCACGAAGGCGTTGCTGTAGCGGCTTACCTCGAACCCGAAAAAGCCGTACGACAGCAGTTCGGTAAGCACCAGCAACACGATGATCCAGACGATGCCGCGCAATCGCCCTTGCAGGAACAACGCCACCGACGGAAACACGCCGTAATACAGCGGGCCGGTGTTCAGCACGCCGCCGGAATAAAACAGGTAGAGGCACAGCAACACCATCATCGCCGTCGTGAAGTGCTTGCCCATCCAGTACCAATGGCCCAACCACAACACCGCCAGTCCCAGCGTCGCCGCCGCGGCAAACACCAGCAGTGCCACCCCATGACTGTTGTTGCCGGAATACAGCGATGCCAATCCCATCACCACCAGCAGGAACACGGCAGCCGTGCAATACATCGCACTCAACCTGAAATTGTCGTAGTCGGTTTTTACCGGCTGTTGGCGCAAGCGTTCTTTTACCGGTGCCGGAATGGCCCAGAGCGGTTCCTTGTCCAGTTCGAATTCTTGTTCCATCGATTCAGTGCTACCCAGTTTGCGCGGCGAAGCCAGCAGGCTCGCGGTCAGGCGGCATCATAATGGAGTGTCGAAAGAAACGAGATAGTGGCCTAGTGATATTTGCCCGGCTTACCCGACAATTCGCGCCATTCTGCGGGGGTATTCACATTGGCAAGCCGCGGCTCTGCATCCTTGCCCGCCATCAGCGGCCGGCTGCCGAGAAAGCCGAAGATGCCACGCATCGAACGCGGCCCGCCCGGATCCTGCACCGATTCGAACAAACTGCGCAGGTGCGTCAACAACGCCGGCGACGCCGGAATGACGCAGGGAAAGATTTGCGGATCGTAGTAACTGCCGGCGGAACCCGCCGCTGCCACCAGCGGCTGCAACACGGCCGGCGTCAACAGCGGCATGTCGACCGGTATCAGCAGCAGCGGCTGGTCATCCAGTTCGCCGCGCCGTTCGAGCCACGTCAGCAACGACAGCAAGGCGCCGGGCGGCCCGCTGTGCGGCAACAGATCGGGCACGCCGAACTGATGTTCGGCGCGGCCGCTGACCAACACCGTATCGACGCCGCTGTGCTGCAGCAATTCCACCGCACGCTGCAACAACGTCGCACCTTCGAGTTCCAGCAAGGCCTTGTCCCGCCCCATGCGTGACGAGCGACCACCGGCCAGCACGACGCCACGCAACATCAGGCGCTCTTGTCCGCGACCATGTGCACTTCGCGCTGCGGCAGCGGAATCGCAATGCCATGGTCGCGCAGGGTTTGGTAAATGGCCGCGTTGGCGGCGCAACGGGTCTGGAACAAGCGAGCGGTGCCGGTCCAGTAACGCAGACCCAGGCGATAGCCGTTGTTGCCGAAGTCGTGGATACCTGCTTGCGGCGGCCGCGTCGTGCTGATGTGCGGGTTCGACGCCAGCGCCGCCTTGATCAACTCGACCGCGCGCAGCGGATCGCTGTCGTAAGCGACTTCGAGCGTCATCTCGACGATGGTCTCGGCGGCGGAGTTGTGGATGATCTCGCCCATGATGTGGTGATTGGGAATCATGATGCGGATGTCGTCCTGGTTGGCGAGGATGGTCGAAGCCATGCGCACTTCCTTGACCAGTCCCGTCACGCCTTTCACCGTGATGGTGTCGCCCACCACGAATGGCCGTGTGATGATGATGGCCACGCCGGCACCGTAGTTCGACAGGATGCCCTGCATCGCCAAACCGGCACCGAGGCCTACCGCACCGATGGCGGCGACGAACGGCGCCACGCTGATGCCGACCTTGCCGAGCGCGATCACCGCTACCATCGCCACGATGAGTATCCTGACCGCTGTGCCAGTGAAACGGCTCAACGTGACATCGATATTGTGCTTGATCATGAACTCTTCGACCATGCGGCCGAACTTGCGCGACACCACCATGCCGAGCAGCAGAACGATGATCGCGCCGATGATCTGGAAGCTGTAGTTGACCAGGAACTCGGCGATCTGGTCGTAGATGCCCTGGAATTCTTTCAGTTGTTGTTCCATGCAAACGCCTCGCGTTGATCAGGATTCGGGATGGGTTTCGCTGCCGTCGGCCATGCTCGCGAACCGGTCGCGACCTTCATGCACCTGGTCGGCGCGCGGCCACGGCCAGCCGCCGAAGTGGTCGCGCTGGTAATCGGTGAAGGCCTGCAGCAATTCGTCGCGCGTGTTCATCACGAACGGCCCGTGCTGCGCCACCGGCTCGTTGATCGGCTTGCCCTGCAACAGCAGAAGGCGCGCCGGCTTGCCGCCGTTGCGTATCGTCAATGGCTGATCGGAGCGCAACCGCAGGCTGTGCATCGCCTTCACCGTCATGTTGTCGAATTGCGCCTCGCTGCCTTCGAAGAAATACAGTGCGCGATTGAGTCCGCTCGCCGCTGCCGGCAACTGCCACTCGGCCTCCGCCGCAAGATCGATCACCCACACCGCGACATGATTGGCCGGATCCGCCGCCCACGAATGCGGCGGCGGCGCCAATGCACGCGTGCCGCCGTAATCGCCGGCAGTGATTTCGACGCGTATTTCGCGGCCCGCCGCGTCCGTTTCGTATGCGCGCGGCAATTCCCGACCCCAGAACATCAGAAAGTTCGGCGGTGCCATCTTGCTCTTGCCCGGCAGGTTCAACCACAACTGGAACAGCAGCAACGGGTTCGGCGCGTCGCTGTGCACCAGCGGAAACATCTCGCTGTGCTGGATGCCGCGCCCTGCCGTCAGCCACTGCACGTCGCCCTGGCCGTAGCGGCCGGCGGCACCGAGCGAGTCGGCGTGATCGACCAGCCCTTGCTGCACGATGGTGATGGTCTCGAAGCCACGATGCGGATGCGCGGGAAAACCCGGCACCTTGTCGCCGTGATACATGCGGAAGCCGTCGCGGATTTCGAAATCCATGCCGATGTGACGACCGGCCAGCGACACCGCCGGGCCGGACTTGCCGTTGCCGCGCGGGTAATGGTCATGATGGTAGGCGCAGAACAGGAACGGATCGTACGTCTGCCATTGAAAGCCGAGCGGTTGTATCGAAATGATGCTCATGGTTCACCTCGCTGAAATCCACACTTGCACGGTGGCGGCATACAGCATGCCCAGCACCAGCGCCAGGTACGCCACGAAACGCAGCGGATGCTCGGCGAACATGCTGGCAAACGAGCGGTGAGTGCCGGACGCCACTTCGGCCTCGCGTTGTTCGCGCATGCGGTGTGCACGCTCCAGCGCGTACTGGTCCAACAACTGCCGAGCCTGGACAAACTGACTGTCATCGCGCAACCACAGCGCCGGCGACGCAATGCCGAACGTGCTGCCCGCGCTCTCGTAATAATCGATGCCCTGGCTTTGCAGCAACGCGTGGACTTCATCCAACTCGTCGGCCGGCACGCCGTGCAACGTCATCAATAATTGGCCCATGCGCCCTGCTCCGTACTAACCAGCCGTCATGTTACCGCAGCCGTCAAGGGGCGTCCGGCGCGCGTCGTTGACCGGGCCGGAAATGCGACGCCCGGCGGATTTTCTGCTTTAATCCGGCTGCCCCAGCCCCTTCAGTCGAGGATACCTGAATGCTTACGTCACGGACCCTGCCACGCCGCTCCGCCCCGCTGCTGATCGCTGTCGCCGCCATCGCCATCGGCAGCATGTCGATACAGGCCGCCGACAAGACGGCCGGCTACAAGCTGCTGGAAACGGTACCGCCCAGCAGCACCGAGCTGGTGATTCCGTACAGCAAGTTCCAGCTCGACAACGGCCTTACCGTGATCGTGCACGAGGACCACAGCGATCCGCTGGTGCACGTGGACGTCACCTATCACGTCGGTGCCGCGCGCGAAGAAGCCCAGCGCAGCGGCTTTGCCCACTTCTTCGAGCACATGATGTTCGAGGGGTCCGAACATGTGGCCGACAAGGAACATTTCAAGACCGTCACCGAATCCGGCGGCACGCTGAACGGCACCACCAGCGAAGACCGCACCAATTATTTCGAGACCGTACCGAGCAACATGCTGGAGCGCGTGTTGTGGCTGGAAAGCGATCGCATGGGTTTCCTGCTGCAAGCGGTG
>DATJXP010000378.1:0-9326 GCA_035500035.1 Candidatus Acidiferrum sp.
TTAGTTCCAATAGCCATTAGTTCCAACAGCCTTAGTTCCAATGCAGTTGGTTTACAGTAGTCAGTATCAGCACATAATCCGGTGGCGCATTTTATGGACAAGCCTCTGATCAACAATCAGTACCCGTTTCTGCCGTTGCGCGGCGTGGTGGTCTATCCTCAGATCGTGCAGCCGCTGTTCGTCGCCCGCGACAAATCCATCAAGGCGCTGAAAGCCGCCATGGCCACCGACAAGAAAGTGGTTCTGGCGGCGCAGAAACAGCACACCGATGATGACCCGCGCAAGGACGACATCTACACGATAGGCACCATCGCCACCGTGTTGCAGCTGATGCATGTCAATGACGGCACGGTCAAGGTGTTGGTCGAAGGCCTCGAACGCGTACACATCCGCAGCTTCCATTTCGAGGAGGAGTTCTACAAGGCCGACATCGTCACCATGAGCAGCCATGCTGCCGAAGAAAAAGATGTCGATATCCTCGTGCGTTCCTTGCTGTCGCAATTCGATCAATACGTGCAACTCAGCAAGAAGATTTCGCCGGAAGTGTTGACATCGATCACCAGCATCGACGACCCGAGCCGCATGGTCGATACCATCGCCTCGCACATGTCGCTGCAGTTGCAGGAGCGCCAGAACATCCTCGAGCTGGCCAACCTGAAGCCCAGGATCGAACACCTGATGGCGTTGATCGAATCCGAGATCGACATCTTCCAGGTCGAGAAACGCATTCGTGGTCGCGTCAAGAAGCAGATGGAGAAGAGCCAGCGCGAGTACTACCTGAACGAGCAAATGAAGGCGATCCAGAAGGAAATGGGCGATCTGGACGACACGCCGAGCGAAGCGGACGAGATCAAGAAAAAGATCGAAGAGTCCGGCATGCCACAGGAAGCGCGCGACAAGGCCACTGCCGAATTGAACAAACTGAAGATGATGTCGCCGATGTCATCGGAAGCCTCCGTGGTAAGGACCTATCTCGACTGGATGGTCAACGTACCGTGGAAGAAGCGTTCCAAGATCCAGGGCGATCTAGCCAAGGCCGAAGCCACGCTGGAAGCCGATCACTACGGCCTCAAGGACGTCAAGGATCGCATCATCGAATATCTGGCCGTCCAGAAGCGCGTCAAGAAGCTGAAGGGCCCCATCCTGTGCCTGGTGGGTCCTCCCGGTGTTGGTAAAACCTCGCTGGGCGAGTCGATTGCCCGTGCCACCGGACGCAAGTTCGTCCGCATGGCGCTCGGCGGCGTGCGCGACGAAGCCGAAATCCGTGGCCATCGCCGTACCTACATCGGCTCGATGCCGGGCAAGGTGGTGCAGCGCATGGCCAAGGCCGGCGTCCGCAATCCGCTGGTGCTGCTCGATGAGATCGACAAGATGGGCATGGACCATCGCGGCGATCCGGCGTCGGCGCTGCTGGAAGTGCTCGATCCGGAACAAAACCACAACTTCAACGATCACTACCTCGAAGTCGACTACGACCTCAGCGATGTCATGTTCATCTGCACCTCCAACTCGATGAACATACCGACGCCGCTGCTCGACCGCATGGAAGTCATCCGTATTCCCGGCTACACCGAAGATGAAAAACTGAACATTGCCACCCGCTACCTGATTCCCAAACAGCGGGAGAACAACGGCTTGACTGCCAGCGAGCTGGGTTTCACCAACGAAGCACTGTTGGCATTGATCCGTCACTACACCAAGGAAGCCGGTGTGCGCGGTCTCGAACGCGAAATTGCCAAAATCTGCCGCAAAGTGGTCAAGGAACACAGCCTGGCCAAGTCGAGCGAGGCGCTGACGATCACGCCGAACGAACTGGAGAAATACGCAGGTGTCCACAAATACGAGTACGGCAAGGCTGACCAGAACGATGTCATTGGCCAAGTCAACGGTCTGGCGTGGACCCAGGTCGGCGGCGAACTGCTCACCATCGAAGCCGTTGCCATTCCGGGCAAGGGCAAGATCACGATGACCGGCTCGCTCGGTGACGTTATGCAGGAGTCGATACAGGCCGCGTTGACTGTAGTGCGCAGCCGTGCCACCAGCCTTGGCATAGAAGAGAATTTCCAGGAACACAAGGACCTGCACGTCCATGTACCCGAGGGCGCCACGCCGAAAGACGGCCCCAGCGCCGGCATCGGCATGTGCACGGCAATGGTATCGGTGTTGAGCGGCATCCCTGTGCGCAAGGACGTGGCGATGACCGGCGAGATCACGTTGCGCGGCCAGGTACTGCCTATCGGCGGTCTCAAGGAAAAGCTGCTGGCCGCTCACCGCGCCAACATCAAGACCATTGTCATTCCAATGGAAAACGAACGCGATCTGAAGGAGATCCCCGACAACATCAAGGCCGATCTGACCATCAAGCCGGTCAAATGGATCGACGAAGTGCTGCAGATTGCCCTCAAGTACATGCCGACGCCGATCATCGAGAACAAGTCAGAGAATCTTGACAAGAAATCCGGTGGCAAAGGCAAGGACAAGACCAAGAAGTCCATCAGCACCCATTGAGCGGCTGTTGTGTTTTCTTGGTAGGGGTTTTCTTGATAGGTGCTTCCTTGACACTGCTTTTTTGCACTTGATATAAAGCCGGGCCGATACAGGCCCGGCTTTTCGTTTGTGGCCCCCATTGTTGATCAGCATTTGACCAGCTTGTCCATTTGTCCTGCAGCAGCGCTCCGTCGGCACCACTCTGGTCAATCCGAACTCCCAGTTTCGACCCGTTTTCCATTTCAAGTTCAATTTCCATCCCAACAAGACGAGAAAAACCGTGAATAAATCAGAATTGATTGATGCCGTTGCCGTAAGTGCCGATCTGCCGAAAGCGTCCGCCACCCGCGCGGTCGAGGCAGTACTTGAACACATTACGTCGGCGCTCAAAGCCGGCGATTCAGTGGCCTTGGTCGGCTTCGGCAGTTTTGTCGTCAAGTCGCGCGAAGCCCGTACCGGCCGCAACCCCAAGACCGGCGAAGCCATTGCCATCGCCGCCAGCAAGGTGCCCGGCTTCAAACCAGGCAAGGCTCTGAAGGATGAACTCAACTCCTGACAGCTTCGATTCCTGTTGCCGACCGGCTGGTAACAACAGCCTGCGGTAACAGGGCCGGTGGCTGTAGATTGCAGTAGTTGCAGTAAAAAGGTGACGCCATGTTGCAGAAAATCCGTGACAAGACCCAGGGTCTTATTTCCAACCTCCTGATGGGAGTGCTGATCCTCGTGTTCGCGCTGTGGGGCGTCGACACCTTGATCGGCAATATCGTGCAGAACGGAGCCAAGCTCACCGTCAATGGCGATGAAATCCCCACCACGGAAATCGACAAGCTGGCCCAGCGCAAGGCACAGGAAGCCATCGCCCAGATGGGCAACAAGCCCGATCTGTCCAAGCTGGATGAAGCGCAATTCCGCGAATCCGCCGTCAACGAACTGATCCAACGCAAGCTGCTTGAGCAAGCCGCCAAGGCCAACGGCCTCGGCGTGCTGTCCGACGCCGGCATCAAGACGCGGCTTGCGGATAACCCGGATTTCCAGATCGACGGCAAGTACGACGCCAAGCGTGCCTCACTGGTAATCCAGAACATGGGGCTGACTCCAACCGGCTATTTCGATTCCCTGCGCCAGGATGCCCAGTTGAACCAGCAACTGGCCACATTCACCACCACCGGCTTTACCACGCCGGATCAGCTGAGCCATCTGGCCGCGCTGGTGCATCAAAAACGTTCGCTGCGCTATCTCGTGGTGCCTACGGCCAAGTTTGCCGATGCCGTCACCATCAGCGATCAGGATATCCAGGACTATTACCAGCAACACCAGAGCACCTTCCAGCAGGAAGAGCAGGTCAGCATCGAATACCTGGAGCTCGACAAGAACAAGCTGGCGGATTCGATCAACGTCACCGACGAGCAGGCGAAGGCCGCTTATCAGGATGAAGTTGCCAGTTACAAGGCGCAGACCGAGCGCCGTGCCTCGCACATCCTGCTGCAAGCCACTACCGATCAGGAATTGGCGGACGCCCGCAAGAAGGCAACCGAGATCAAGGCCAAGCTCGACGCCGGCGAAGACTTCGGCAAATTGGCGGCGCAGTATTCGCAGGACACCGGGTCGGCCAAGCAGGGCGGTGATGTCGGTTACACCACCGGCAACAGTTTTTCCGACTCGTTCGAAAAAGCGTTGCAGGGGTTGGCTCTCAACCAGGTATCGGGTCCCGTGCAATCCGAGTTCGGTATCCACTTGATCAAGTTGACCGAGATAAAAGAAACCACTATCGCCTCGTTCGAGGCCCGCAAGGCCGAGCTGTTGCGCGATCTCAAGCAGAAAGCGGCCGAGACCGCGTTCAAGAGCAAAGTGGAAGAATTGAAAACGCTCGCGTTCGAATCCCCCGATCTGAAGGAAGCTGCCGGCAAGTTGCAGCTCGCCATCCAGACCACCGGCCCGTTCACGCGCAGCAACGGCGGCGGCATCGCTGCCGAAGCCGCGGTGCGTGAAGGCGCGTTCAAGGTCGAGGTGAAAGATCAGGGCCTCAACAGCGAAGTGATTACGCTCGGCACCGACCGCAGCGTCGTGCTGCGCGTCACCAATCATCAGCCGGCGCAGGTGAAGCCGCTGGAAGTAGTGCGCGGCGAAGTCGAAGTGACCTTGCGCCAGCAGAAAGCGGCCGCCCAGGCGAAGACGCTGGGCGAATCGATTCTCGATGGCGTGAAAAAGGGCGCCAGCATCGATAGCTTGCTCGCTACCCAGAAGCTGACGTGGGTTCCGCTCGACAACATCGAGCGTGCCGAGCCCAAGCTGAATCCGGAAATCACCAATCACGTCTTTGCCATGGCACGTCCAGAGACGGGCAAGACCGCCCCGGATGGTTTCGCCCTGCGCGCCGGCGACTATGCGGTGGTGGAGTTGACCTCCGTTACCGATGGCACCACGGCCGACATGAAGGAAGCAGAAACGCAGAACATGAGCAACTTCATGACCCAGGCGGCCGGCGCCAACGATTTCACCGCTTATATGAAGAGCATCGAAGCGCGCGCCAAAATCAAGGGCAAGGAAACCCAGCTCGCTGCGAAAGATCCGACCTTGTAACCGTCACCGGGCCGTGGTTGTCACGGCCCGTTTCCATCACCCTTCTTCACAGCAAGTGGCAGGCCGCCAGATGGTTGGGGGCTACTTCCCGCAGTTGCGGCCGTTCCTGCCGGCAGCGCGCTTCCGCGTACGGGCAGCGTCCGGCAAAACGACAGCCTGGTTGCAGGTTGACCGGTGACGGAATTTCACCACTGATGACGACATCGGCCCGCTGCCGTTCACGGACAGGATCGGCCTCTGGGTTCGAGCTGATCAACAACTTTGTGTAGGGATGCCGCGGCGAAAAGTACACCGCGTCGCTCGGCCCCAACTCCACCAGCGAACCCAGGTACATCACCGCCATACGATCGGACACGTAGCGCACCATCGACAGATCATGGGCGATGAACAACATGGCCAATCCCAACGACTGCTTCAGTTCCGCCAGCAGCTTCACCACCTGGGCCTGTACCGAAACGTCGAGTGCCGAAATCGGCTCGTCGCAGATCAGTAGTTTGGGTTCGACGATCAGCGCGCGGGCGATACCGACGCGCTGACGTTGGCCACCGGAAAATTCGTGCGGATAACGCGAAAGATGATCTGCATGCAGACCGACGCGCTCGAGCCAGTACACCACCTTGTCGCGCACGGCGGCGAGACCGAGCCCGTCACGCACGCGCAGGCCTTCGCCGACGATCTCGTGGATGGTCATGCGCGGGTTCAATGAACTGTAGGGATCCTGGAAGATCATCTGGATGTCGCCGGCCTGGCGCCGATAATCCTCGGCGGTGTAGCGTTGCGGCAACGTGCGTCCCTGGAACACCACTTCGCCGCCGCTTTTGTCGTACAGGCCGATCAAGGTCTTGCCGAACGTGGTCTTGCCGGAACCGCTTTCGCCGACCAGTCCCAGCACTTCGTTGTCAGCGATGGCGAGCGACACGTCGTCCACTGCATGCACCTGCTGGTGCTTGCCGATGCGGAAATATTTGCGCAGGTTGGTGGCGGCTATCAGCATGGTCAGGTCCTGCCGCTCGCTATCAGTTGCTGGCGCAGTGGATGCGCCGGCGCCGACGCATGATGCAGCCAGCAGCGTGCCTGGTGACCGTTGCCGAGCAACGGCGGCGGCTGGCGTTCGCACACCTGCATCGCATGCGGACATCTTGCGGTGAAACCGCAGCCGGGTGGCGGCGCGAACAGATCGGGCGGCGTGCCGGGAATTTCCTGCAATTGCTGTTTGCCGGTACGGTCGCTCGGCATCGCCGCTTTCAAGCCGACGGTGTACGGGTGCGCCGAGCGATAGAAGATGTCATCGACGTTGCCGCTCTCGACGATCTTGCCGGCATACATCACTGCCACATCGTGCGCCATCTGCGCCACCACGCCGAGGTCATGCGTGATCAGGATGATGGCGAGACCGCGGCTCTGCTGCAGCGAACGCAGCAATTGCAGGATCTGCGCCTGGATCGTCACGTCGAGCGCGGTGGTCGGTTCGTCGGCGATCAGTACTTCCGGCTTGCAGGCGATGCTGAGCGCGATCATCGCCCGCTGCAGCATGCCGCCGGAGAATTCGAATGGATATTGCCGGAGCCTGCGCTCGGGTTCCGGAATCTGCACCTGCGACAACAACGCCATCACTTCCTTGCGCGCGTCCGTCGTCGACATTCCCATGTGCACGATCAATGTCTCGGCGATCTGGTCGCCGATGGTCATGGTCGGATTCAGCGCGCTCATCGCGTCCTGGAAAATCATGCCGATGCGGCGGCCGCGATAGCGGTTCAACTGCTCCGGCGTCAGGCCGATCAGTTCCTCGCCGCGCAGTTTGGCCGAGCCGCTGGTGATACGGCCCGGCGGCATCGGGATCAACCCCATCAGGCTCTGCATCGTCACCGACTTGCCGCAACCGGATTCGCCGACGATCGCCAGCGTGCGGCCTTGTTCGAGACTGAAGCTGACGCCACGTACTGCCTGCACGGTGCCGCCATAAGTGGCGAACTCCACCGCCAGATCGTTGACCGCGAGCACGACGTTGCTCATTCGCGCGACCTCATCCTGGTGTCGAGCGCGTCGCGCAGCCCATCGCCCAGCAGGTTGAACGCCAGTACCGTCACGCTGATGAACAAGGCAGGGAACAACAGTTCGTGCGGCGTGTTGACCATGGTCTTGATACCGTCGTTGCTCATCGAACCCCAGGACGAAGTCGGGGCTGCTACGCCCATGCCGATGAAAGACAAGAACGCTTCGGTGAATATGGCCATCGGAATCGAGAAGGTCAGGTTCACCAGCAGGGGGCCGATG
The DNA here is from genome assembly GCA_035500035.1 of Candidatus Acidiferrum sp. Lineage (GTDB taxonomy): Bacteria > Pseudomonadota > Gammaproteobacteria > Pseudomonadales > Pseudohongiellaceae > CAILUG01. The sequence goes on from DATJXP010000378.1 coordinate 7,342, forward strand.
GTATTGGGAATGATGTGGCGGAAGATCAGATACAGCGGTTTGGCGCCGAGTAACAGGCCAGCCTGTACATAAGCCTCTTCGCGCAATTGCAACACCTGGCCGCGCACCAACCGCGCAGTGTTTTCCCAGCTCAGCAACACCAACGCGATCAGCATTGGCAGGATGCCGTTCTCGCCAGGACCAATACCGAAAGCGATACGGAACAGGATCATGAACAGCAAAAATGGCAACGCCACCAGAAAATCGGTAACGCGCATCATCACGGCATCCACTGTGCCGCCAAAATAACCGCTGATGCCACCGTAGATGGTACCGAGTAACACGAACAACAGTGGCGCCACGATACCGATGAACAACGACACCCGCGCACCTTCCATGATGCGGGCCAACAAATCACGTCCCAAACTATCGGTGCCGAATGGATGCGCGCCCAGCGAAACCGTTTGTCCTTGCACCGCGACCAGGCCCCGCTCCTGTGCTTGCGACACTGTCAATGCTCGTTGTACTGGAACTCTTACCGTGACGACCGCGGTCGCTTCCTGCACCCCGTCGCTAGCAAGCACTGTGTACCAATAATCCTGTGGCTTCAGTTGCAGGCTGTCTTCGTAACTGAGCTCCTCGGCCGAAAGGGTCTGATAGAGCGGCAAACCCAAATCATCACCCGTTTCCGGAGCATGGTCGTTGCGATAGACCAGATAGAACGCGGCACCGGCCACGCTTTGCCACGACAGTCGAACGTATTGCGTGGTCGCTGCACCCTCCACTCTGAGCGCGGCTGGCGCTGCCAACGGCTGGCCGGCATCGGGGTTGGCTGGCACCAGCGTTGCGGGATCCGCTTGTACTCCACTCCATTGCACCCGATCGGCAACAATCAGTGCCGGGATATGCAAGGTCGGTAAGTACGAGATGACATCCAGGTCCTCCCGCGATGGATCCGCGCGCCATACCAGCGGGCCGAACAGCGTCATTGCCAGCAAGGCAATGATCATATACAGACTGAGTGCGGCCTTGTGATCTTTGCGCAGTCGCCGCCAGGCATCCTGCCAATACGACAATGACGGCCGCTGTCGTCCATGCAAGGGTGGCCGCGCCGGCAACGTCGCAAAATCTTCCTGTTTGGGAGTAAAGGCCGTCATCAGCGACCTGCCTCTACCCGGATGCGCGGATCTACGAAGCCATACAAAATGTCGGCGACTATCACCGTCAGTACCAGAAACGCACCGAAGAACACCGTAGTGCCCATGATCACCGTGTAGTCAAGCTGCTGTACAGCTTGCACGAAGTAACGGCCAAGGCCGGGAATCGTGAATACGCTTTCGACCACGAAGCCGCCGGTAGTGATGATCGCAATCGCAGGTCCCAGCACGGTAATCACTGGCAGGATGGCATTGCGCAATTGGTGATACAGGAAGATGCGAGTCGTGGACAGCCCCTTGGCCCGGGCTGTTCGCATGTAATCCATGCCGGCTACTTCCAACATGGTGGCACGCATCAGGCGCGTCAGATAAGCCATGGTACCGAGACCCAGCACCAGCGATGGCATCAGCATGGCGCTGAAGCCGTCCCAGCCGGCGATCGGCAACAAGGTGATGCCAGCCCAGGCATTGAGTTTGAGGATCAGCAATTGGCCGAAGGCAGCAAACACGAAATTCGGCACCGAGATGCCGAGGATGACGAATACCATTATCAGGTGGTCAGGCCAGCGGTTGCGGCAGATCGCAGTAATGGCGCCGAACAGCACCCCGCCGAGCGTGGCGAAGAACAGCGACAGCATGCCCAGCGTGGCCGACACCGGAAAGCTCTCGCGAATGATGTCTTTGACCAAGCGGTTTTCCTGCGTGTATGAAATGCCGAAATCGCCGCGCAGCATGTTGGTCATGTAGATCACATATTGCGTGGTAACCGGTTTGTCGAGGCCATACTGCTTTTCCAGGTTGGCGCGGATGATGGGATTGACGGCTTTCTCGCGCGCCAACGGGTCACCA
>DATJXP010000379.1:0-5615 GCA_035500035.1 Candidatus Acidiferrum sp.
TCGCTGGTCGTTTGCCGCAACGCGCGTATGAACGACAGCATCACCAGCCCGTTCAACACCGCGATGCCCGACAGCGCGATGAAGCCGACGCCGGCCGAAATCGACAGCGGCATGCCGCGCAGCCATAGCGCCAACACGCCGCCGGTCAATGCCAGCGGAACCCCGCTGAAGATGATCGAGGCATCGCGCACGGAGCCGAACGCAATCAACAACAATCCGAAAATGACGATCAACGTCGCCGGCACCACCAAGCCCAGCCGCTGCGTCGCGGATTCCAGTTGCTTGAAGGTACCGCCGTAATCGAGCCAGTAACCTGGAGGCAGCTTCACGTCGCTGGCGATGCGCGCCTTCACTTCCGTCACGAAGGAACCCAGATCGCGATCACGCACGTTGGCCGTGACCACCACGCGGCGTTTGCCGTTTTCGCGGCTGACCTGGTTGGGAGCCGACACCAGTTGCAGTTGCGCCACCTCCGACAAGGGCACGTAACCGGGTGTCGATTCGCCGGCATTTACCGGCACTGGCAAGCGCTTCAGCCGTTCGGTGTCGGTCCTCAAGTTCTCTGGCAAGCGCACCACCAAGGCGAAGCGGCGGTCTCCCGCGAAAATCTGCCCGGCGTTTTCACCGCCGATAGCCGTTGCCACCAGATGCTGCACTGCTTCCACGTTGAGGCCGTAGCGCGACAGCGCAGTTCGTTGTGGCGACACTGTCAGCATGGGCAGACCGCTCACCTGCTCCACCGCGGTGTCGGCCGCGCCTTTGACACCATCGACGACTTTCAGGATCGCCTCCGCACTGCGCTGCAACTGCTCCATATCGTCACCGAACACCATGATGCCGAGATCGGAACGCACGCCGGAGATCAGTTCGTTGAAGCGCATTTCAATTGGCTGGGTGAAACCATAGCGGTTGCCCGGCACTCCATTGACCGATTCGGCGAGCGCCGCCAGCAAATCGCTTTTGGAACGCTTTGGATCCGGCCACAGGCTGCGTGGCTTGAGGATGACGTAGCCGTCGGCCATGTTGGGCGGCATCGGGTCGGTGGCCACTTCAGCGGTGCCGATTTTGGCGAACACCTTGTCCACTTCGGGGAAGCGGCTGAGCCGCCGCTCCAGCGTTGCCTGCATGGCGACCGATTGTTCCAAGCCGGTTCCCGGAATGCGCATGGCCTGGATGATGATGTCGCCTTCGTCCAGTTGCGGAATGAACTCGGTGCCGAGACGCGAAGCCAACCACAAACTGAACAGCACCAATACTGCGGCTGCCGACAACAGCGCCTGATAGCGACGCAGTGCCCACTGCAGCAACGAGCCGTACCCGCGGCCCAGGTTGCTCATGACGGCATTTTCCTGTTCCGCCACTCTGCCCCCCATGCACAACGCCAGCATGGCCGGGATGAAGATCAGCGACAGCAGCATGGCGATCGCCAGCGCCATCACCACCGTCAGCGCCATCGGATGGAACATCTTGCCTTCGACACCGGCAAGCGTGAACAACGGCAGATACACCAGCGTGATGATGCCGATGCCGAACAGGCTGGGGCGTATCACTTCGCCGGCGGCCTCGAACACAACCTGCAAGCGCTGCTTGCGACTCAGCACGCCACCATGCCCGTGCTGCGCCAATGCCAGCCGCCGGATGGCGTTTTCGACGACGATGACGGAACCGTCGACAATAAGACCGAAGTCGAGTGCGCCGAGACTCATCAGGTTGGCGGAAACCCCCGCCTCCACCATACCGGTGATGGTGCCCAGCATCGTCAGTGGAATGACGGCGGCGGTAATCAGCGCCGCCCGCAGATTGCCGAGCAGCGCAAACAGCACCATGATCACCAGCAAGGCGCCTTCCAGCAGATTCTTCTGCACGGTAGCGACAGCTTTATCCACCAGCGTGGTGCGGTCGTAAACGGCTTCGGCATGCACGCCCGGCGGCAACGACTTGTTGATGTCGGCCAGCTTGTCGGCCACGCGCCGCGCCACCGCGCGCGAATTCTCGCCGGCCAGCATGAAGGTGGTTCCCAACACCGTTTCTTCGCCGTCGAGCGTGGCCGCCCCCGCGCGCAGCTGCTTGCCCAGCGCCACTTCCGCCACGTCCCTGATCCTGACCGGGACGCCTTCGCGCGCGGTGACCACCACGTTTTCGATGTCGCCGATGCCGCTCAACTGGCCCGGCGTGCGCACCAGCAATTGCTGGCCGTTGCGTTCGACATAACCGGCACCCATGTTGTCGTTGTTGGCCCTGAGCGCGGCGACGACGTCCTCCATCGACAGACGCCACCGCAACAGCGCGGCCGGATCCGGCATCACGTGATACTGCTTTTCGTAACCGCCGATGGTGTTGATCTCGGTGACGCCCGGCACCAGCACCAGTTGCGGCTTGATGATCCAGTCCTGCACTTCGCGCAAGGCGGTGATGTCGTAGCGCGAACCGTCGGCCTGCACCGCGCCCGGCGCGGCTTCCACCGCGTACATGAAGATTTCGCCGAGCCCGGTGGCAATCGGCCCCATGACGGGCTCGAGTCCCGCCGGCAATTGGCCGCGGACCTTGCCCAGCCTTTCGTTGACGAGCGTACGCGCGAAGTACAGATCAGTGCCTTCCTCGAACACGACGGTGACCTGCGACAGGCCATAGCGCGACAGCGAACGCGTATAAGCCAGATGCGGCAAGCCGGCCAGCGCGGTCTCCACCGGGAATGTCACCCGCTGTTCGGCTTCCAGCGGCGAATAGCCTTGCGCTTGCGTGTTGATCTGCACCTGCACGTTGGTGATGTCGGGCACCGCGTCAATCGTCAGGTTGCGGTAATTCCAGATGCCGAGCGCGGCGACCGCGGCCACCAGCAACAACACCACCCATCGGCGTTCGATGGCAATGCGAAGCAATGTCGTCAACATGGCGCTGGCCTCAATCCTGATCGACCACGCTGGATTTCTCCAGGTCGGCCTTCAGCAGGTAACTGTTGCCCACGACGTATTCGGCACCGGCATCGAGTCCTTGCAACACTTCGGTGAAATGGCCATCGCCACGACCCAAGGTCACGCGCCGCGCCGTGTAGGTATCGCCCTGTTTGACGAATACCGACTGCACTCCTTCGACGGACTGCAGCGCGCGATTGTCGATACGCAGCGCTACCGTGAATTCCGCGGTGATCACGTCGGCTTCCACCAGCAACCCGGGCGTCCAGTGACCATCGGGATTGTCGAGCGGCACCCGTGCCACCACGTTGGGAGACGCGCCTTCGCCGGGGTTGAGATAGAGGATCTTGCTGGCGGCGGCGAGACCGTTCATGCGTATCGTCACGTTTTGGCCGGCGGCGATGGCGCGGGCATCGCCGGGAAATACATCGAGATCGACCCACACATGACTGTAGTCGGCGATCGTCAGCAACGGATGATCCGCCGTGAACTCGCCGGGATTGGCATGGCGCTGGATGACGATGCCGTTGATCGGCGCGGTGATGGTGTATTGCTGCAGGCTGTTGTTAGCTTCCACCGTCACCAGCTTATCCCCGGTTTTTACCCGCTGGCCGAGGTCGGCATTGATGGCGCGGATCAACCCGGGAAAGCGCGCGGTGACGTGGCTGACGCCCTGCGGGTCCGGCGTGGTCTTGCCGTACACCAGGATGCTCTGGCGTAGCGCGCCGGCACCGGCAACTCCCGTGGTGATGCCGAGCTCGCTGGCCAGCGCCGGCGGCAAGCGGACGCTGCGAGTGGCTGTCGGCGATGCTTCGGCGGCAATGCCGCCGCTCGTTCGACACAACAGGATCACGCATACCGCCGCTGCGAAAATTTTTTTCATGGCTTCGACTCCGTGTTGACGGCATTGAGAGGGGCTCCGCTGAGACGCTCGATCTCCACGCGCAGCAGATGGGCCTTGGCGGCGGCGTCGAGCAGCGACTGTTCCGCGGCCAGCACTTCGCTCTGCGCGCTGGCCAGTTCCAGGTAGCCATAACGGCCGCCCAGATAGGCGGCGCGGGTTTGTTCCAGCGCGCTGGCCAAGGGCGGCAGTACTTGGTCGCGCAACGCCTGCACGTCGGCAATGGCTCGCTGCAGTTGCAGATGCAGCACCGACACTTGCGTGCGCAACCGATTGAGCGCGACATCGCGGCGGCCGGCGACCTCGGCGATTTCCGCTTGTGCCGCGGCAATGGCACCCGTGGCGCGGCGCTCGCTGCCGAGCGGCATGCTGGCGCCGATGACGAACCCGGTATCGTTGACCGCGCCCAGGTGGCGTATCCCGGCGGTCCACTGCACGTCGGCGCGGCGCTCGTCCTGTGCCACCAGCAGCTTTGCCTGTTGCAGACGTTCTTCGCCGGCGTACAACTGGATATCTGCCGTGCCATCGAGTGTCTGTAACAACGCGTCAATATCGCCCGCGGTTCCCACCGCCAACAGGTCGGCGCTCACACCGGTGAACTCAGGCCGCTGGCTGGCCCACGATTCCGCCAGCTCGAGCTTCGCCGTTTGCAGCGCGTTGTCGGCCTGGCCCTGTTCCACCGTCGCGCGCGCCAACGCCGCCGCCGCGCGTTGTTGCTCCGCTGCCGGGCTCTGGCCCGCGACGACCAGCGTTTGCACGTTGTCGAGCGTTTGCCGCGCCAGCGTCACCGCGCGTTGCCGCAACGCCAACTGCTGCTGGCTGGCGGCCACCGCGATGAAGCGGCGCGTCACTTCGGCCAGCAGGTCGAGCTCTTCGATGCGCCGCTGCGCATCGAGCAGATCGAGCCGCCGGCTCACTACCTCGATGCGTGCCGCGCGCTTGTCGCCGAGTTCGATGACGCGAGACAACGACAGCGTCAGTTCGCCGCCATCGATGCCGTTGGCGCTGCCGGTGCCCAGCACGTTCTCCAGCAGGCTGTTGACCTGCAGCGGCGGCGTCAGCCCGGCAGTCGTTTGCTCGCCGCGCAGTGCCTGGGCGCGGAAGCGGTAAACCTGCAACTGCGGATTCGCCTGCAACGTGGCGGCGATGGCGTCACGCAGCGTCAGCGTGGAATCGGCGGCCGACAGGCGCGGCGGCAGCCATACGATGAAAAACAGGATCAGCCAGCAAGACAAACCCCTGCGTGCGAAGACGGGCATGACGATGCGTCTGCCCAAAAGTCGGTGATACATAAAAGAGGCTCCAGCCCGGAAATCGCGATCCGGCAATACAATGCGATGCGAAAGACGGCGCCGCGACGAGACGGCACCAATCCATGCAAACTCTGATCAGTGGGAGCGGGAGGGAGGCGCGCGCAGCGGCGGCAACAACGGAGTGGGTGAGTGAGGAGCGTCGCCGGGATCCGACCAGTCGAAAAACTGGCCGCGCTGGCGCACCAGGCACGGCAACAACAGGAAGGCCAGCAGGAACACGCCCGGCCCCTGACCCATGTCGGGCGCCTTGCCGGGCAGGCCGTCCTGGGTCAGTTCGTTTTCGATGTCGGTATGCGGACCTTCATCGACCTGATGCGCGGCGCCCTGCAGGTTTTCGAAGTGCACCGTCATCGGCGGTTCCTTGCCGTCCAGGCAAATGTGGCCATGCACGTGGCCGATGCCCGTCAACACCAGCATCAGCACCGCCAGCAACAGCGGATTTGCGGATTGTCGTGGTGTCTTCAGGCACTTCATGCGGCAAAGGAGCTC
>DATJXP010000380.1:0-7484 GCA_035500035.1 Candidatus Acidiferrum sp.
CGCTCCAGACCGAGCAGTGGGTGTCCCGCAAAGTGTCGAACAGGTAGAATGCCGCCCTTTCCGCACTCAGAAACAAGGCCACAAGCCCACAGCAGTCATGACCATCAACTTCAACGACGACTACGCCCACCAGAGCGTAGAAAAACAAGCCCAGCAATACTGGCAGGATCACAAAAGCTTCAAGGTCGAGGTCGATCCCTCGCGGCAGAAGTTCTACTGCCTGTCGATGTTCCCGTACCCGAGCGGCCGTTTGCACATGGGCCACGTGCGCAACTACACCATCGGTGACGTGATCTCGCGCTTCCAGCGCATGCGCGGCAAGAACGTGTTGCAGCCGATGGGCTTTGATGCGTTCGGGTTGCCGGCCGAGAATGCGGCGCTGAAGAACAAGGTACCGCCGGCGCAGTGGACCTACAGCAACATCGACTACATGCGCATGCAGCTGCAACAGCTCGGCTATGCCTACGACTGGGACCGCGAGCTCGCCACCTGCCACCCCGACTACTACCGCTGGGAACAGTGGTTCTTTTGCCGCCTGTTCGAGAAAGGCCTCGTTTACAAGAAAGATTCGGAAGTGAACTGGGACCCGGTCGATCAGACCGTGCTCGCCAACGAGCAGGTGATCGACGGCCGCGGCTGGCGCTCGGGTGCGCTGGTCGAGCGCCGCAAGATTCCGCAGTGGTTCATCAAGATCACCGCTTATGCGGATGAGCTGCTGCGCGACCTCGACACGCTCGACGGCTGGCCCGAACGCGTACGCGTGATGCAGCAGAACTGGATCGGCCGCAGCGAAGGCCTCGAGTTCTCGTTCAAGGTGAAAGGCTCCGATGAGCTGCTGACGGTCTATACCACGCGCCCCGATACCATCATGGGTGTGACTTACTGTGCGGTGGCCGCCCAGCATCCGCTGGCGCTGCGTGCCGCGCAGACCAATCCGGCACTGGCTGCCTTCATCAAGAAGCAGGACAACATCAAGGTGGCGGAAGCCGAACTGGCGACGCTGGAAAAAGAAGGCATGGACACTGGCTTGAAAGCCATCCATCCGATCACCGGCGCCGAAGTGCCGATCTGGACTGCCAACTTCGTCTTGATGTCGTACGGTTCCGGCGCGGTGATGTCGGTGCCTGGTCATGATGAGCGCGATCACGAATTTGCCAGGAAGTATGGCTTGCCGATCAAACAGGTCATAGAACCGCTGCAAGCCGGTGAAGTTGTCGACATCCAACAAGCCGCGTACACCGAGCACGGCCGCCTGATCAATTCCGGCGACTACGACGGCCTCGACTTCGACGGCGCCTTCGATGCGTTGCTGACCTTCTTCGAGAACAACCGCACTGGCAGCAAGCAGGTGAACTTCCGCCTGCGCGACTGGGGCGTCAGCCGTCAGCGCTACTGGGGCGCACCGATTCCCATCATCAACTGTGCGAAATGCGGCGCGTTGCCGGTGCCGGATAAAGATTTGCCGGTGGTACTGCCGACCGAAGTCGAGATCGACGGCGCCACCTCGCCAATCAAGAAGATGCGCGAGTTCATCGATTGCACCTGTCCGAAATGCGGCGGCAAGGCCGAACGCGAAACCGACACCTTCGACACCTTCATGGAGTCGTCGTGGTACTACGCCCGTTTTGCCTGCGCGCGCTACGAAGGTGGCATGCTCAACAAGGCGGAAGTGGATTACTGGCTCGACGTCGATCAATACATCGGCGGCATCGAGCACGCGATCCTGCATCTGCTGTACTCGCGCTTCTTCCACAAGCTGATGCGCGACCAGGGCCTGGTGAAATCGAGCGAACCGTTCAAGCGGCTGCTGACGCAGGGCATGGTGCTGAAGGACGGCGCCAAGATGTCGAAGTCGCTCGGCAACACGGTCGATCCGGAAGGCATGATCGAAAAATACGGTGCCGATACCGTGCGGTTGTACATGATGTTCACGTCGCCGCCAGATCAAAGCCTGGAATGGTCCGACAGCGGCGTCGAAGGCGCTTATCGTTTTATCCGCCGGCTGTGGAAACTGATCGGCGCGTTCAACGCCGGCAACGTCGAGGTCAACGTCGCCGCGCTCAACGACGCGCAGAAGGACGTGCGGCAGAAAACGCACGCAACGATCAGAAAAGTCACCGACGATTACGACCGCCGCCAGGTGTTCAACACCGCGATCGCCGCGGTGATGGAGCTGTACAACGACGTCAGCAAGTTCGCCGGCGGCAACGACATCCAGGATGGCGGGCAGAATCAAGCCGTGGTTCAGGAAGCGTTGGAGACAATGGTGCTGCTGCTGGCGCCCATCGTGCCGCACCTTTGCCATGTGCTGTGGAATCACCTCGGCAAACAAGGCGCCATCATCGATGCGCAATGGCCGGCGTGGGACGACAGCGCGCTGGTCGCCAGCAAGGTCAGCATCGCCGCGCAGGTCAACGGCAAACTGCGCGTGGTGCTGGAATTGCCAGCCGACGCCGACAAGGCGGCGATTGAAAAAGCCGCGTTCGCCGACGACACCGTACAAAAGTTCGTTGCCGGCCTGAACGTGAAGAAAGTGATTGTGGTACCGGGCAAATTGATCAATATCGTCGTTGGATAAAATTAAATTCGAGTCAGAGTCATATTTCCCGTTTCCGATATGACACTGACACGAATGTGGAGAAATATGACTCTGACTCGGATTTCCGTTCTGTTGGCCACCCTGCTGCTGGCCTCTTGCGGCTTCACTCTGCGCGGCACCGCCGACTTGCCGCGCGCGCTGCAACCGCTGTACCTCGAAAACGTCAACGACAGCACGCCGATGGGCCGCGAACTGCGCCGCACACTGCTGATCAACAAGGTGGCGCTGGCCGACAAGTTGCAAGCCAACGGCTACAGCCTCAGCGTCGGCAACGAAAGCAGCAGCGAACGTGCGCTCAGCGTCAATTCCAACGCCCGCGCCGGTGAATACGAAGTGATCATGACGGTGCCGTATCAGCTCAAGAAAGGCGGTGCTTCCGTGCAGCCGCAGCAGTCGGTCAGCATCGGCAAGGTTTACGTGGCCGACCCGGAAAACGCGGTGGCCAAGACCGAAGAGGCCAACATCATCCGCGACGAAATGCGCAGCGAGATATCCCAGCAGATCCTGCGCCGCCTGCAGGCCTACAAGCCGTGAAGCTGCCGCCCATCGTCATCTCCATCGTGCTGCTGATGTGCAGCAACGTGTTCATGACGTTCGCGTGGTACGCCCATCTGAAAACCCTCAACAACAAGCCATGGGTGGTGGCAGCGCTGATCAGCTGGGGCATCGCGCTGTTCGAATACCTGCTGCAGGTGCCGGCCAACCGCATCGGCTACGGCTCGCTGTCGGTCGGCCAGCTCAAGATCATGCAGGAAGTGATCACGCTGACGGTGTTCGTGCCGTTCTCGATGATGTACCTGAAGGAACCGTTCAAGACCGACTACATTTGGGCCGGCCTGTGCCTGCTGGGCGCGGTCTATTTCATGTTTCGCGACAAGTTGGGCTGAACTCCCTCGCGCTGGACTCCCGCGCAGGATCGCGCAACAATCTCCTCGAATCTTCAGTTGCCTGAGCGGTAGCGCCTTATGTCCCATCAAACGGTACAGGGTTGGAAGTTTCGGCGTTGGGTGAAGAAAGTGACGGCTCTCGCCACTTTATGGCTGGCAGCAGCCCCGCTGGCCGTCCTGGCCTGCGACACTTTCGACGGCAGCACGCTCACGATCCCCAAGGTGGTGGTCGGCAATACGGTCTATACCAACGTGCACGTCAGGCTGGGCCTGCCCAACGTCAAATCCGTGGGAGGTGCGGTCGGCAATGCGGCGACGGCCGATACCTACGACGTATACGATGCCACTACCGGTCTGGTCACCATTCCCTGCGTCACCGTCGGTGCCATCACCTACAGCAACGTCGTCACGTCGATCATCCAGGTACTGAACTTCGGTGGCTCTTATGCGCTGGCCGCCACGCCGGTGGTGATCCCGCGCTTTCCGCTGCCGGCCGCGGTCGTAGGCACTGCATACAGCCAGAGCACTTACACCAACGTGGTGCCGCAATCGCAGTACACGTTCACCATCGACTCGTTGGCCAACGGCAACGGTGTGCCGCCTGGCATGACGCTCAACCTCAACGGCATTCTCAGCGGCACGCCGTTCGCCACCGGCGCCACCGACGTCAACGGCCACCAGGTGCCGCACTCCTATACCTTCGGCGTCTGCGCCACCGATACGCTGTCGCGCGTCACTTCAGCCACGCCGTGTCCGCAAGTCACCGTTACCGTCAATCCGGCGCTGCCCAACCTGGCCGGCACCTGGAGCGGCAGTTGGAGCACTACCGGCCCCGGAGATGGCGGCTGCATCTACAATGACAGCGGCAACCTGACGTTGACGCTGACGCAGACAAAATCGCAGGACGGCACCACCGCCACCCTGAGCGGCACGGCTTCCGCCGATGGTATCCAGTTGCAATGGGTGCCGGATTGCGTGTTCGCCGAGTACACCAGTTCGCAAAGTTCGGTCACCGGTACCATCGCCGCCGACGGCACGATCTCACTGCAATACACATTGCCGATCCAGGAAACCGGCCACGGCTTTGCATTCAATTGGTCGCTCACTCCGTCAGGCACGACTTCACTCAAGGGCTCCCTCGTTTCCAGCACGCTGTCTGGTTCGTTCACCTTGACCCATCAATAGACCACGATGGTTCCAACCATCGCCTCCTCGTAGTCGACCGCAGCCGAATCAGGAAGGATTCCCGGCCTCCCTGCCACAAACACCGCTAAAGTGTTTGTGCGATGCCACCGTAATGGCCAATGAAGGCCCAGCCAATGGCAACAGTTCTGCCCATGACACTCATCCATCCGTCAACGTCGGAAGGTCAATCCGTACCCGACACCCGCACCCTGCCCGGCGCCTCGCTGACGGCATTGTTGCTGACGTTGTCGCTGGGCTTGGGTGCCACCGCGTTCGTGTTTCATTACGTGGTGGGCCAGGACGAGCAGCAGTTGCAGACCTATGTCGGCAATGCCGCCGCCGCCATCGCCACCTCCACCAGCCAGACCACTTACACACAACCGGTATTCGACGAGATCAACAACGTCTTCGCCGGCATTCAGCAGGACGTTACCAATGACGTGCCGATCACGCCGCAACGCCTGCGCAATTACCTGTGGAAAAAACCGATCCAGGGACTGGAAACGACATCGCTCGAATTGCTGCCCCGCGTTACCGCCAACGAACTCAAGAGCCGCGAAACCGCCAAGGCGCTGACCGGTCACGCCGAGGAGAGCACCGCTCCCGTCATCGAAGACACCGGCAACGGCACGGCGCCGGCCTCGCCGCGCGACGATTACTTTCCCATCCTGCTCGAAGCCGGCTACGGCGCCAACCTCGAGCCTGTCGGCCTCGACCGTTCCAACCTGCCCGATTACCAACTGGCGATGATGCAGGCGCGCGACAGCGGCATGATGACGATGCGCACCCGGTTTCCCGCCAGCGAAGCCGCCAGCGAAAATTTCGTCGCCGTTTACTACTACCCGATCTACCGCGGCGGCGTGCCGGCGACTGTGCAGGAACGGCGCGAACGCCTGCTCGGTTTCGTCTCGGCCGTCACGCGTTATCCCGGTTCGGCGTTCTACAGTTTCCTGCCGCAGTCCTATCACGGCATCGTCGCCACCTTCGTGCCGGCGCTGGCACCCGCGCGCGTACCCGCCGGCGACGAGAGCGGCATTGCCGGTTTTCTGCAACGCCCCGACGTCAAGCAAGGCAACTACCAGACGCAAGGAGTCAACTTCACCGTCGTCGCCACCGCGTCGGATGCGCTGCGGCAGCTGTTGAACGGCACCACCCGCTGGTGGATTCTCGGTCTCGGCGGCCTGGTCAACCTGTGGATGCTGTCGCTGCTGCTGTGGTCGCGCCGGCAAGCCAATCGCATCGTCGCGCTGGTCAACGAACGCACGCACGACCTGGCCGAACGCACCAAGGCATTGACCGCAGCCAACTCGGCGCTGCGGCAAAGCGAGCTGCGCTACCGCACGCTGGCCGACAACATTTCCGACGTGATCTTCACCTGCGACAAGCAAGGCCGCTTCACTTATGTCAGCCCGTCGATCCTTGAACTGAGCGGCTATGCCGCCGACGACCTGGTGAACTCGCTGTTCTACAGTCATCTCGATCTGCCGTCGGCGCAAGTGGCCCAGCAAAGTTTCGGGCAAGCGGTGAAGACGCTCGAAGAACACGGCGGTGCCGAAACTTTCCACGAAGTGCATGAATACCAGATGCTGCGCAAGGACGGCGTCTGCAAGCCGGTGGAATCCACGCTCGACGCGCTGCTGGGCGACGACGGCAGGATCATCGGTTTCGTCGGCGTCATGCGCGACATCAGCGAACGCAAGCGCGCCGAGAAGGAAAAAGACACGCTGCAACAGGCTTATCAGCAATCGCAAAAGATGGAAGCGGTCGGCACGCTGGCCGGCGGCATCGCCCACGACTTCAACAACCTGCTGACCGGCATGCTCGGCCATGCCGACATGCTGAAATCGGAATCCACGCAAACGCCGGAAGCGCTGCACAGCATAGCCATGATCGAAACCGCGGCGTTGCGCGCCAAGGATCTCACCAGCCAGCTGCTCGGCTTTGCCCGCAAAGGCAAGTTCATGCAGGTGCCGGTCGAGATCAACACCGTGCTGTCGGAACTGGTGGGCCTGCTGGAGCGCACGCTCGACAAGAACATCCAGCTCACCCGCATCACCAGCGCCGGCAATCCCACCGTGCTGGGCGACCCGAGCCAGATCAACCAGGTTTTCCTGAACCTCGCCGTCAATGCGCGCGACGCGATGCCCAAGGGCGGCAGTCTCGGCTTCAAGACCGAGATCGTCACGCTGGACGAGCTGACCGCGCAAGCCAGTTTCGGCCTCGTCGCCGGCGATTACTGCATGGTGTCGGTGTCCGACACCGGCATCGGCATCGCGCCCGACAAACTCGAACGCATCTTCGAACCGTTCTTCACCGACAAGGAAGAAGGCAAGGGCACCGGGTTGGGCCTGGCGATGGTCTATGGCGTGGTCAAGAACCACAAAGGCGCGGTCAAGGTTTACAGCGAACCCGGCAAGGGCAGCATCTTCAGGATTCTGCTGCCGCTGCACGCCAACAAGCTGGCCGAACAGCGCCGCCCTCTGGCACGTTCGCTGGTGCAAGGCAGCGGCACCGTGCTGCTGATCGACGATCAGCACCTGGTGCGGCAAGTCGGCGACAAGATGCTGCGTCAACTCGGCTATGAAGTGGTGCTGCGCGAAAACGGCATCGACGGCCTCGATTACTACCGCGATCATTGGCGCGACATCGACGTCGTGATGATCGACATGATGATGCCGCAGATGGGCGGCCTCGAATGTCTCGACGAGATGAAGAAGATCAATCCGCGCCTCAAGGCCATCCTGTCCACCGGCTTCAGCCGCGAAGACATCGCCGAGAAGATCCAGCAAAGCCACATTCTCGGCTTCATCCAG